>JBBQWK010000064.1:0-7702 GCA_038210695.1 Alphaproteobacteria bacterium | reverse complement strand
GATGAATACCTTGCCGTCTGCGACCTGCCCGCAAAATTTTATATTGAAACGGTAGAGCAGGTTTTTATCGGCCAGTTCCTCGCTACAGGAAAAATGACACACGATGGGGAAAGGGTTGACCCTTCCCTCATCCGCAAAACTCAGCTGCTGACGATTGAGGGCGAACGGGATGATATTTCCGCCCCCGGCCAGACAACCGCGGCGCATCGCCTTTGCAGCGGTCTTCTGGCCGCACAGCATTACCACCACCTTCAGCCCGGCGCGGGTCACTACGGTATTTTCAACGGCCGTGCGTGGCGTGAAGATATCGCGCCGCGCGTAACCGGCTTTATTCGCGATGCCGGCAAAAAGGCAGGACTGGATTATGCTCCACCCTCTACTGCCCTCATGCCGGAGCTTTTTTTCCAAGTGATGCAGCCGCCGCAAATGCCGAAAGCGGCTTAAATCGAGTTTTTTCAATTACTTGAAAAATATACTACACCCTATAGTACCGCTATGCTATAATTCCATATACCCGATTTAACTCTCGGAGGCATATGGCACAGGCGGCTTTCAATGCAGTGGCAAACTCAGCGACAGCTAACGAGCTTGGCATGCAGCTTTTCGCCGAGCTCGCTGCGACAACGCCAGACCTTAAAGGCTTGCAGAGCCTGATTGATGCCGGCGCGGATATCGAGCAACTCAATGACAAGCAGCAAACCCCGCTGATTTTTGCCGCCTATCACAAAAAAGACGCCGGCCTGCAACTCCTTGTGCAGAATAAAGCTGATCTCAGCGCGCGTGACGGCAATGGCGCGACGGCCATGTTCCACAGCCTCGCGCGCTACAACAACGTCGCCGTGAAGGCGCTGCTGCAGGGCGGGCTTGATCCTGAAAAAGATATTCTTAAAGGCGGCCTGACGGCGTTGATGTGGGCGGCGAATCTGAACAAATATGATCTTGCCACCCTCGTCGCCGAATACGGCGGCGACCCGCACCGCAAGAATCTGGAAGATGGACAGACCGCCATCGACTACGCGTCAAAAAAACCATTCATCCAGCAGGCGATGGAAACGATTTACAACCGCAAGGCGGCCGAGCGCGAGCGTGAAAAACTGGCAGCAACGCGCCGGGAAGCGCAAGCTGCCGAAGATGCCGAGCGTAACAGCCTCGACAAAATATGCCGCGCCGGCATCCCGCTTGACCACAAGGTTAAACGGTTAACCCCGCCAAAATTTAAAAAATTACCGAACGCGCAAGCATAACGTAAAATTACTTCGGCCCGAACGGCGGCTTGAATTTCGGCTTGTCGAGGTCTTTGCCGTTGTCGTTATTGTTCTGGCGGTTTTTGTCGACCTGTTTTTCGAGATCTTCAAGACGGGCGCGGAGAAGATCGATTTCTTTCTGCGCGGCGGGAGAAAACTGCTCCGAGAGTTTTTTGTTCAGCCCCGGACTATTTTTTTCCTGCTCCAGACGGTCATCGACCAGCTTGTCGATGCGGGCGTCGATTTTCTCAAGCTGCTTTTCGATTTTCTTTTCTTCGCGCTTGGCGCTGAAAAGAGTCGCCCCGCTTAACACCGCAATGCCGGTGCCGACACCGCCAAGGATCATCCAGTCCGCCGCAATGGCAACGCCGCCGACAAGACCCCAGAAACCAAGCTCCCCCGCTTCCCGTTTGGCGGCGGCGCGGTATTTGTACATGCGATCTTCAAGCTCCTCGCGCTTTTTGCGAAGGTCTTCGAGCGGGTCAAATCTATCGTCCATGGTCGTTATGCTTTCTTGAGCCAGGTTTCCGCAAGCCGCACCCAATAAGCGGCGCCGGTCGGCAGTACATCGTCGTTAAAGTCATAGTGCGGGTTGTGGAGGCCGGGGGCTTTGTCATCCTTGCCAGCGCCGAGGGCAATATACGCGCCGGGAGCTGCCTGCAGGAAATAGGCAAAATCTTCGCCGCCCATGGTGGGCGTGAAGGGCATGACTTTATCCTTGCCGACAATTTCCGCCGCGATATCGCGGGCGAATTGGGTTTCCTTGGCGGAGTTGATGACTGAAGGATAGCCCGTGTTCCATTTCACATCAACCGTCGCGCCAAAAGCATCGGCGATGGATTTGACAACATGGCGCAACTGCTCTTCCAGTTTTTTGCGGAGGTGCGGCTTGAAGGTGCGCACCGTGCCGCCAAGCTCGACGGTTTCGGGCTGCACGTTCAGGCTCTTGGTGCCGGCCTGGAATTTGCAGACAGAGATGACCGCCGATTCAGCGGGATCCACCGTGCGCGAAACAACATGCTGCAGCGCGGAGACGATTTGCGATGCGCAGACAATAACGTCAATGGTCGTATGCGGGAAAGCAGCATGGCCGCCCCTGCCCGTCACTTTCAATTCGAATGTATCGGTCGAGGCCGTCATCGGGCCTTCGCAAATAGAGAACGTACCTTCCGGCAGGTAGGGCCAGTTGTGCATGCCGAAGACGGCTTCACAGGGGAATTTGTCGAAGAAGCCTTCTTTCACCATGACGTTACCGCCGCCGCCGCCTTCTTCCGCTGGCTGGAAGATGGCGTAGACAGTGCCATCAAAGTCGCGTGTTTCGGCGAGGTGCTTGGTTGCGGCGAGCAGCATGGCGGTGTGGCCATCATGGCCACAGGCATGCATTTTGCCTTCGATTTTGGAGCTGTGAGCGCAGTTGGTTTCTTCAAGAATGTTGAGAGCATCAAGGTCGGCACGCAGGCCCAAGCCGCGGTTGGAATTGCCGGCTTTGCCTTTGATCACGCCGATGACGGCAGTCTTTGCCATGCCGCGATGAATTTCAACGCCCCACTTCGTCAGCAGCTCGGCAACGTAATCAGAGGTTTTATGTTCCTCGAAAGCGGTTTCGGGATGCATATGGATGTGCTGGCGCCACTGTTTGAATTCGCTGTTCTGGTCTTTAAGTTTTGCGAGTACGGACATGTTTCAGTCTCCCTTGAAATTCTTAACGGAAAAAATTCTTCAGCCACTTGTCGCGGCGCTGGTGGACGTTTTGTTTCGGGTCGGGCGTGTTGACATCGCCGAAGTCGCGTTTGGCAAGAGCGCGGATTTCATCCTTGAACATCGTGAAGAAGCTGGACTTGGAAAAATCGAGCTCGATCTTCTCGCCGGTTTTCTTATTTTCAAGAACCGGGCTGTCCATTGTCTTTTCCATCCACTTCGCCATCGTCGGCAAAGCCTCGATGCCGCAAATGAACCAGTTGTCGCTGGTCACGGCTTTCGCATCGGGAACCGTTTTGCCCTTGGCATCCAGCAAGGCTTGCTCGGGCGCGTCCGGCATGCGGCGCCAGCCAAGCTTGCCCGCCATGGTCTGCACCGGCAGCGTGTGCATCTGCGCCACAAAGGTATTTTCGGGCGGCTCCACCAGAAAGGCGCGCAGCGCCTGCATTGTAATCATGGCATCGAACATGCCGGGAAACCCGTTCAGCACGGCCCTGGTTGTGCCCAGCTCCTGCCATTTCACGACGTCAACCCCGTTGGCATCTGTCACCGAATGCGGGTAGGTGATGCTCGAGGCAACGATATTGCCCTTGTCATCCTCCACCAGCACTATCGCGCCGTCCGTCGCCAGTTTTTCCATGAGATCGGATTGGCGTTTCAGCACGTTCTTGTGCGCGTTCAGGTCGTAAAAATCGGAAATTTTGTCGAAGTCCTGCGCGTTTGAAAAGCGCACGTAATACTTCTTGGGGGTGTCGGTCACGGCAATATCCTCAACGGTTGAAGCTGCAGTCTTGCACCTGTTAAAACCCTTGCGCCGCCGGACGGCTGGTTGTTTCGTTCAAATTCTTTTTATTGTTGGTAACTTTTATACCCAAAAAACGCGTCCCTGCCTAGAGCACTGATTTTGCACATTAAAAGTTATGTTAAGCGAAACTTAAAATAGTTATGGTAAATTATAAGAGTATACTCAGGTTTTGGGTTGGTTGGGCAGAATGCAATGACGGGCGAAGGGAAATCGGGAATTTTGGGGCGCATCCTATGCAGGCTGCGCCTTTTTGCTTTTTTTGGCATGACCCTCTTCGTCACCGCCTGCATGCCGTCCGGCGACGAGACCGTGAATACCGAGCTTTTCAAAGACAAATCAGACCTCGCGACAAGAGCAGCCAGCCTGAAGCCCGGCATGAGCAAGAAGGCCGTATTTGAAACTCTCGGCATCGACCAGAACCGTTTCGAGCATATGGGGCTTCAGGATGTGCAATCCTCCCTCTACGGCAATTCGCAGGTACAAGGTACGCCCGCGCAGCTGGAGGGCTTCCGCCGCCGCCTGCTGGCCTGTGACGGCTATTCCCTGCCCTACCGCAAGCTGACCAGCGATTCATCCCTCGGCTTTGGCAAGCTGAAGGTGGAGAAGAAGGGCTACGACCTGAAACTCGTCCTCGTCTTTGACCGCGGCCGCCTCGCACGTTCAACGGTCGAGGGCACGCAGGCGGTGCGGGAGGAGCAAAGCCAATACCTTTGGGAAACACTGCTCCGCCGCGGTATTGGCCTCGCTTTTTAGCGCCTATCTCCCCAGACAATATAACTAGCGCACCATAAGAAGCGCACCCTATCATCCTTTTTTCATAAAATTCCACACGCCGATTTTGCGCGTGCCAGTTGACTTTTCTGCAATGTTTATCGTATTTTGCGCTCGCCGAGCATGAGCAACCTTGGACTGCGGCAGTCAGGAAAGCGGTATTTGTGAGCCTCACACCTGAAGAATTAAGTCAGCAGATCAAGGAAGCCCGCGCGAAGCAGGACCAGAATCTCGAAATCCAGCCCCCCAAGATCGGGGAGCAGAACGGAGCGGCAACGGGCAAAGCCCTTCGCGCAGCTTCCGATCTGGTGGCGGCCCTCGTCGTCGGCGGGTTTTTGGGATACTGGGTCGACAGATGGCTGCACACCCTGCCCTTGTTCCTAATTATCTTTTTCTTCCTGGGGTTTGGAGCCGGCTTTCTGAATATCTACCGCGCTCAAATGAGCGAAAGCGCTGCCAACAAGATTGATAACGACGTTAGTAAAACGGACAAAGAGGAAAAATAAAAGCCGTGGCGCACAATCCCCTCGAGCAGTTTGTTATCCGGCCGATCGTTCCGCTGCATATCGGCAATATCGATGTTTCATTTACGCAGTCGGCTCTCTGGATGGGCATTGCGGTTGTGCTTGCGACCGTCCTTATGACCCTTTCGATGCAGAAGCGCGCCATGGTTCCCGGCCGCTGGCAGAACGTCGCCGAGATGTTCTACGAATTCATCAACGGCATGGTGCGCGAGAACCTCGGGCCCGAAGGCGCAAAATATTTCCCCTTCGTTTTCTCCATCTTCATGATTGTCCTCATGGGCAACCTGCTGGGCATGGTGCCTTATTCCTTCACCTACACCAGCCATATCATCGTGACAGGCGTGCTCGCCTGCATGGTCTGCCTGCTGGCACTCGTCGTCGGCCTCGTCAAGCACGGCGGTCACTTCTTCTCGCTGTTCCTGCCGAAGGGCCTGCCCTGGCCGCTGATCCCGCTGATTGTCGCGATTGAAATCATTTCCTACCTGTCGCACCCCGTATCGCTGTCGGTTCGTCTTTTCGCCAACATGGTGGCGGGCCACACGATGCTAAAAGTTTTCGCCGGCTTCAGCGTAACGCTGATCACCGTGACATTCGGCGCCGTGCTGGGCCTTTTGCCCCTCGTCGTCAACGTCGCCCTCATCGGCCTTGAAATCATGATCGCTTTTATCCAGGCCTATGTGTTCGCGATCTTGACCTGCATTTACCTCAAAGACGCGATTGAACTGCACTAAACGAACAACAACAAACGATAACCACAACCAAACCTAAAGAAGGAAGTAAACTATGGACGCAGCATCTGCAAAACTCATCGGCGCCGGTATCGCCGTCATGCCCCTGCTGGGCGTTGGCATCGGCCTTGGCATGCTTTTCTCGAGCATCATCACCGCGATGGGCCGCAACCCCTCGGTTTCCGACGCTGTTAAAGGCGCGGGCCTGTTCTACTTCGCGCTCGTCGAGGCAATCGCCCTCTTCGCGCTGGTTATCGCTCTCCTGATCCTCTTCGTCTTCTAAGGACCTTTCGATGAAGCGCCGGCTGAACCGTTATTTGCTTTGTGCCATGGGTATTCTTGCGGCGGGCCTGATCGCCTCCGCGAGCGCGCCCGCGCCGTCTTTCGCGGCTGCGAAGGGCAAACACGCAGCCGGCGTCTCGTCTAAAATCCGCAGCACCGATGTCGACACGAACGACAGCGACAACGCGGACTCGCCGGAAGCGCAGGCTGCCGAAGATAAAGCCGCCGTCGAAACCACCAAGGCGGCTGTCGAAGGCGAAAAAGAAGCCGCCGGCGGCACCAAGGAAGAAGAAAACATCGGCTTTCCGCAGCTGAACCCGAAAAGCTATACCAGCCAGGTTTTCTGGCTGCTGATCTCCTTCGGCCTGCTTTATATGCTGATGTCAAAACTCGCCCTCCCCCGCGTCGGCGCTGTCATCGAGACACGCCAGCAGACGGAAAACGCCAACCTGTCGCGTGCCGAACAGCTGAACCAGGAAGCCGCCAAGATCAAGGAAGCCTATGAAGCCTCCCTTGCCAAGGCGCACGACAGCGCGCAGGAGGTTATGACGGCCGCCAGCGACGCTCTCAACGAAACCACCAATGCCGAAAACGGCAAATTCGCCGAACATGCGCGCAAGCGTATTCTTTCGGCGGAACAGAACATCCAGAAGGCGAAAGAAGACGCCATCGCCTCCCTCGCCGATATCTCTGCGGAGATTGCGGCGGAAATGGTCAATAAAATCGCCGGCGTTCAGGTTGCCAAAGCGGATGCCAAAAAAGTCGTCACGACTGTGATGACGAAAGAAAGGGCGTAACATGTCGGGTGAACATCTCTTCTCGCTGGACGACCCCCATTTCTGGGTGCTGCTGGCCACCGTCGCCTTCGCGCTGATCGCTTTCAAAAAAGGCCGCGCGCCGCTGCTGTCGATGCTTGATTCCCGCACCAGCCGCATCAAGACCAACCTTGAAGAAGCCGAACGCCTGCGCAACGAAGCACAGGAAATTCTGGCCGACGCGCAGCGCAAGCACCGCGATGCCATCCAGACCTCCCAGAAAATCATCGACACTGCGCGCCAGACTTCGGAGCGCCTCGCCAAAGAATCCGCGCAGCGTCTTGAAGACAGCATGAACCGCAAGGAAACCCAGCTGCTCGACCGCATCAAGCGCGCCGAAACCGCCGCAGTTGACGAGCTGCGCCATCAGGCAGCCGACCTCGCCACCCGCGCCGCCGAACTTCTGCTGCAGGAATCCATGCCCAAGCGCGGCTCTAAACTGGTCGATGAGGCCATCGCAGAGCTGCCCGCGAAACTGGCCTCTTAAGCGAAATCATTCCAAAAAAAAATCCCGCCTCGGCGGGATTTTTTTACATCTTCAGCGCTGAAGGACGCCGGACAACCGGTGTTGCAGCTATTTTGGCGACGGGAATTTGAGGCGCCTTCGTCTCGAATTTGGAAACAGGGCCCGATATTCCAATGGCCTTACCCACACTTTTCGCGGGCTGCTGGATACCGAATTTACTTAGGGTGCCTGCTGATCCGCTTTTGCCGCCTCATAATGCCGCTGAAAAGTCGCAAGTTGGGCCGCCTGCCAAGGAGACCAGTGCGGGCTGCGATAGTGCGCGTCATTTAACGGCTTAGAGTCTGTTAACTTCAGATAATTTGTGGCGGA
>JBBQWK010000063.1:0-7758 GCA_038210695.1 Alphaproteobacteria bacterium | reverse complement strand
CGTTGCCCTGTGGCAGTACCAGAAGAAGCTGTCGCTGATTGATGAAACCGGCCGCGTGCTGTCCTCCAGCAAGCTGGAAGCCTATCAGAACCTGCCGCTGGTCGTCGGTGAAGACGCGCCGCTGCACATTAAAGAATTGCTGGGCCTCTTGAAAGCGGAGCCGGAAGTGGCGGACGAGCTGCAGAGCGCCGCGCGCATTGGCGGCCGCCGCTGGGATTTGCACCTGAAGAGCGACATGACCGTGAAACTGCCGGAAGAAGACGTCGAGCTTGCCCTGCGCCAGCTAGTCGCCATGGCGGAAAACGACCATTTACTCGAGAAAAACATCAAGAATATCGACCTCCGCATTCCCGACCAGATGGTCGTGGAACCGGTGGAGACGACTGCGCAAGACCCTAAAAAAACCATATAAAAAACTTAAAAACAAACTTTTGAAGCGGAGACGAAGATGAAAAAGGACAGCGAGCTCAAAGCGGAGCCGAAGGCACCGCGGATTCAAGGCGGGAAGCCGAAGCACCCGGTCACGAAGCAAAAACAGGAAAATCTTTTCGGCAAGAACATCATTGCCGCGCTCGACATCGGCTCGTCCAAGGTTGTCTGCTTTATCGCGGAAATCAAAAGCCATGGCACGATTGAAGTCATCGGCATCGGTCATCAGGCCTCGCGCGGCGTCAAGGCCGGCTCCATCATCGACCTCAAGGCGGCGGAAACCGCAGTCGCGCAGGCCGTTGAAGCGGCGGAGCTGATGGCGAAGGACCGCCTGCAGGGCCAGCCGATCCGCACCGTCTTCGTCAACGTGCCGGGCTCGCACACGCTGTCGCACCGCCTTGGCATCAACGTTAAAATTTCAGGTCATGAAGTGTCGGACCGCGACCTGCGCAACGCGCTTGGCCAGAGCCGCAATGTGGTGGTGCCGGGCCGCGACGAGCTGATCCATATCATCGCCTCCTCCTACACCATCGACAAGCAGCGCGGAATTTTAGAGCCGCGCGGCATGGTGGGGCAGAACCTTGAAGTCACCATTTCGCCTGTCACCGCGCTGTCTTCCGCAACGCGTAACATTTCATCCGTCGTGCACCAGAACAATCTTGAAGTAGATGGATACTGCGCAAATCCCTATGCCGCAGGCCTTGCGTCGCTGGTGGATGATGAAAAAGAACTCGGCTGCACCGTCATTGATATGGGCGGCGGCACGACGAGCATCGGCGTCTTCATGGAAGGCAAGCTGATTTATACGTCTGCCGTGCCTGTTGGCGGCCAGCATGTGACGAGCGATGTCGCGCGCGGGCTTGTGACCAGCATCAGCGATGCAGAGCGCATCAAAACATTATACGGCTCCGCCCATGCGACCGGCATGGATGACGGCGCGATGATTGATGTGCCGCCGATTGGCGAAGAAGAACATTCGCAGCCAAATTACGTGGCGAAATCACTTCTCGTCGGCATCATCCAGCCACGCATTGAAGAAACTTTTGAATTGGTGCGCGCGAAACTGATTGATAGCGGCATTGATAAAATGGCGGGACGTAGAGTTGTGCTCACCGGCGGCGCATCGCAGTTGCCGGGACTTTGCGATATCGGCCAGCTTATTCTCGATCGTCAAATTCGCTTGGGCCGTCCGCAAAAAATTAAAGGCCTTGCAGATTCAACCAGCGGTCCTGCGTTTTCTGCCTGCGCCGGTCTGCTGCATTACGGCGCAGAGCACGCGGAAGAAATTCCGAAGCTGCAGCAGAGCTACGCGTTTCAGCTGCCGGTCAACTTCAACGGCAACATTTTGCAAAAGGTCACAACCGGGTTGAAGGAGAACTGGTACCAGACTCAATACGTTCGACATTCGGATAAGGCTGCCTTGATCTTGAGTCTATTCAGTCAAGATTAGGGGAATTAGAGTTCAAAAAAAATTGCAAAATCAATGCAGAATGACTCTGGAAAGCTTGATTCGTTTTAATATAGAATCATCCAATCATCGAAGCGGGAGAAATAAAAACAATGGCTATCAACATCAGAATGCAAACACAGACGAACAGACTGAAACCGAAGATCGCCGTTATCGGCGTCGGCGGCGCGGGCGGCAATGCCGTCAACAACATGATTCATTCCGGCCTTGAAGGCTGCGAGTTCCTGGTGTGCAACACCGACGCGCAAGCGCTTGAGGGTAATTCATCACCGCACAAAATCCAGCTTGGCGTAAATGTAACGCGCGGGCTTGGTGCAGGCGCAAATCCTGAAATCGGCCGTGCGGCTGCTGAAGAAAGCATCGACGAAATTCTTGCCTACCTTGAAGGCGCGAACATGGTGTTCGTCACCTGCGGCATGGGCGGCGGCACCGGTACCGGCGCAGCTCCCGTGATTGCGCAGGCGGCACGCGAAGCCGGCATCTTGACCGTCGGCGTCATCACCAAGCCCTTCAGCTTTGAAGGCACCCACCGCATGAAGCTTGCAGACAACGGCATCGCCGAGCTGCAAAAACATGTGGATACGCTGATCGTTATCCCGAACCAGAACCTTTTCCGCATCGCGAACGAGAAAACCACTTTCGCCGACGCGTTTAAAATGGCTGACGAAGTTCTGCAAGCGGGCGTCCGCGGCGTGACCGACCTTATGGTCATGCCGGGCCACATCAACCTCGACTTCGCCGATATCCGCGCCGTCATGGCCGAAATGGGCAAGGCGATGATGGGCACAGGCGAAGCCGAAGGCGAGCGCCGCGCGGTTGAAGCTGCCGAGAAGGCAATTTCCAACCCGCTGCTCGACGACGTTTCGCTGAAGGGTGCCAAGGGCGTTCTCATCAACATCATGGGCGGCCTTGATATCACGCTCTTCGAAGTTGACGAAGCCGCCAACCGCATCCGCGAGGAAGTGGACGCTGACGCCAACATCATCTTCGGCTCCACCTTCGACCAGACGCTGCAAGGCAAGATCCGCGTATCGGTTGTTGCCACCGGCATCGACGTTTCCAACGCCGCTGCCCGCCCGCTGCATCTGTCGAACCAGATCGTTGAATCCCGCGGCCGCACCACCCCGAACCGTTCGGGTTACGGCGCTTCCGCAACTCCCGGCTACACGTCCTACGAGCGCCCGGCGGTACAACCCGCACGCGCATCCGAAGGCTACGGCATGGGCGGCATTCCGGCTTCCATTCTGCCGGCGCAAGCATCGCGCCAGCAGGGCGTGACCGCCGGCGCCACCTACCAGCCGGCTGCCGCACGCACCGCCGCCCCGCCCGTGACCGCCGCAGCGCCTGCTGCAGCAACCGCAGGTGACGGCTGGGAGCGCTCTCCCGAACCGCAAATGACGGCAGGCCATGCCGCCTCGACGACCTATGCAACCGGTGGCGCCGCCACCGCGCGCAAGCTCGACAACGAGGACATGGACGAGGCGCAGACCTTCACCCGCCCCTCGACCCCGCCCGTCACGCAGAACTACCCGCAGCGCAACGTCGCAGCGCCGGCCGCAACCGGCCAGCAGCCGCGCGCCGAGCGTCATGGCGGCAACTTCATTCCGCCGAAACCGGTTGATCCCCGCCATGCAGGCGCCGCGCCTGCCGGCAGCGACCTGTTTGCAGCGGAGCAACTGTCTGCCCCGAAAGCGGACATGGGCGAGAAGCAGGCGAAGAAATCTCCTTCCCTGTTCGAGCGCTTTACACTCCAGCGCGAGAAGGAGGTTACGGCTCCGGCTCAAGCTGCACCGCGGATGGAAGTTTCGCCGAAACTCACCGTCGAAGACGGCGGCAAGCAGGCGGAAGACGAGCTGGATATTCCGGCTTTCCTACGCCGCCAGGCCAACTAACAGCCTGAACGCTCAGCGATGATAAAAAACCCCGGGATCACTCCCGGGGTTTTTTCATGTCTGCTTTGTTAAAAGCTTAGCGCGTTGCAGCTGCCGGCACCGGCGCTTTCGGCGCCTGCTGCGGCGTATCAAGCGTTGCAATCGCCGTGAAGAGCGTCATCACCGCTGCCATTTTGAAGGTAGCGGCGAGAAGATTTTTTGTACGTTGTTGCATTATGTCGTCCTTTAAAAAATTAACGCGAAGCGGCGGGTGCGACGGGCGTTGCAGAGATGATGTTGCGGTAGTGGCTCATCACCTGGCTGCGGTAGCCATTGACCTGCAGGTCATACTGCTGGCCGCGCTGCAGCTGGCCCTGAATGTCGGACGAATTGAATTTGCCCTTCAGCAGGTTGTCGGTGTTCTCGAAAACTTCCTTGTCGGTGAAGACAATGTATTTGCTGTCGATGTTATCGCCGTTTCTGGTGACTTGGCGGTCTTTGTCCGTCACGGTCACGCGAACCGTTTCGGTCGGGGAATTCTGTGCGGAAAATTCAACGGCGGTGCCGGCGATAATGCCAGCCGCGACGAGGCCGAAGATAAGCTTGAAGGACGTGGGTGCGCCGCTTAAGGGGTTGGGAAAACCGTTTCTCATGTCATTACACTCCTCTATAATTTTTTTAGTTATTGCCGCGGGCCTTCAACAAGCTTCACGGATTTGATGCTGCGGCTGTAAGACGGCGGCCACAGCTGGATATGCGCCGATTTCAGATTGAATTCATAGAACGCGCCTTCTTTAATATCCGCGCCTTTAATGCCCGCCACCTCGTTGAAGGTGTCGAACTTGCCCTGGTTGGTATAAATGAAATAGGGGCGCTTCGCGGCATCGGGGTCTTCCGACGCTTCCACCTTGCCCGTCACGCGCGCACGCACGGTTTCGGGATAGTCGGTAAATTTATAAAGAGCGGCCGGTGCCATCAGTGTACCGGTCATCAGCGCCGCGCCGAGAAAGATGCTGGATAACTTCACGCTGCTAACTTTCCTATTATAAGGTCTGAGAGATTCCTAAGAGGCTGAAAAGGTTATAAACAACCATTATGTTTATGTCAATTACAACTTTGCAGGAATCTCATCTTAACGCTGCAAAGAAGTTCCCAAACCTGTAATTAAATCAGCCATTTAACCCTGTAACATTCTGTCATGAAGAGTGACTTCTGGTGCATCGCCGCATTTGTTACAACAAGGGGAAGGAAAGTCTTCCTTGTCCGCGTCAACTAATCCCGTTTCACAAATTCCAGGTTTTCAAAATGCTGACTTCGGTCTCGCAACATACCGTCAAAAACCCGATCGTCATTACCGGCGTCGGCGTTCATTCCGGCGCTGCCGCGACGATGACGATCAAACCGGCCATGGCCTTTACCGGCATCCTGTTTGTGCGCATCGACATTAAAGACCGTCCGAACGTTATCGCCGCCCGCTGGAACAACGTGACCGACACCAAGCTTTGCACCGTGCTGTCGAACGCCGAAGGCGTCACCGTTTCCACCGTTGAACACCTGCTGTCGGCCTTTGCCGCGCTGGGCCTTGATAACGCCGTCGTTGAAATTGACGGCCCTGAAATTCCGATCATGGACGGCAGCGCGAAAGCATTTGTTACCGCGCTCGATAAAACCGGCCTGCTGCGCCAGAACGAGCACCGCCGCGTTGTCCGCATCAAGAAAACCGTGACCTATCAGGAAGGCGACAAGGAAGTTTGCCTCTCCCCGTCCGACTCGCAAATTTTCGGCTTCGAGATTGATTTCACCAATCCGCTCATCGGTCGCCAGAAATACATTCACCAGCTGAAGGAAGAAGCCTACCGCCAGGACGTTTCCACGGCGCGCACCTTTGGCTTCCTGCACGAAGTCGAGGCCTTACGTAAAACGGGCCTCGCCCGTGGCGGCAGCCTTGATAACGCCATCGTCATCGACGGCGACCGCGTGCTGAACGAAGGCGGCCTCCGCTTCAAGAACGAATTCGTGCGCCACAAGGTGCTGGACGCCATTGGCGACATTTACCTGATGGGCCTGCAGATGGTCGGGCATTATCACGGCGTGAAGGCCGGCCATGCCATGAACAACAAAATCCTGCATGTGCTGTTCTCCCAGCCGGATGCTTATGAAATCGTCGAGCTGGGTTCGGAAGCGCCGCGCCGCGTGACTGTGCCGGTCGGCATGTTCTACGGCGAGATTGACGCCAACGTTGCGGCGGCTGTCGTCGCCTAAAGGCACCCCCCGCCCTAAGCCATTCTTTTCATTTCCGCTGGCGGCAAACCGTGGTATAAAAACCTTAGGTTCTGTATCCCTTTTGTTCTAGAGATTCTGACATGTTCACCCGTCAAAAGCTGGCCACCTGCTTCTGTCTTTTTGCGCTGCTGGCCCTCACCGCCTGCGCGTCCGACAAGAAGGACGACAAGGATTCCGCGGCGGAGCCGCAGATACCCGTGGAGCAGATGTATACCCGCGCCGCGCATACCCTCGATACCGGCGAATATTCCCGCGCTGCCAAGCAGTTTGACGAAGTCGACCGCCAGTACCCCTATTCGCAATGGGCAACGCGCAGCCAGCTGATGGCGGGCTACGCCCATTACAAAAACCTGAAGTACGACGAAGCCGTTCTGTCGCTCGACCACTTCATTGAACTTCACCCCGGCGACCCCGATGCCGCCTATGCCTATTACCTGCGCGCCCTTTGCTATTACGAGCAGATTTCCGACGTGCGCCGCGACCAGAAAATGACCCAGCTGGCGCTGGATAACCTCCGCCAGATTGTCGACCGTTTCCCGGACAGCAAATACGCACGCGATGCGCAGCTGAAAATCGACCTCACCACCGACCACCTGGCCGGCAAGGAAATGGAAATCGGCCGCTATTATCTCGAGCGTCACCAATATCAGGCCTCCATCCCCCGCTTCCAGAAAGTCGTCGATAACTTCCAGACGACGACCCATGTGCCGGAAGCGCTACACCGTTTGACGGAAGCCTATCTCGCGCTCGGCCTTGTGGAGGAAGCGAAGAAAACCGCCGCCATTCTCGGCCACAACTACCCGAACAGCAGCTGGTACAAAGACAGCTACAAGCTGTTCAACAAAAACTATTCGCGCGGCGGCAACCAGACCATGTACGACAAGACGATCGGAAAAATGTTCTAAGCCAACTTTTTTGAGAGGGCTCCATGTTAAGCAGCCTTACCATCCAGAACGTCATCCTTATCGACCGCCTGACACTGGAGGGCGACCGCGGCCTGCTCGCGCTCACCGGTGAAACCGGCGCCGGAAAATCTATTTTGCTGGATGCGCTGGGCCTCGCCCTTGGCGCGCGCGCAGATGCCAATCTGGTTCGCCATGGCGAAGAACAAGCCACCGTCACCGCCAGCTTCGAGCCCAAAGCCAATCACCCCGTTTATGCGCTGCTGAAGGAA
Organism: Alphaproteobacteria bacterium; assembly: GCA_038210695.1. Taxonomy (GTDB): domain Bacteria; phylum Pseudomonadota; class Alphaproteobacteria; order Micavibrionales; family UBA2020; genus JAPWJZ01. The sequence goes on along the minus strand of JBBQWK010000063.1, from coordinate 533 downwards.
AAGGCGATTGATGCCGATGCTTCCGTCATCCTGCGCCGCACCGTTGCCAAAGACGGGCGCAGCAAGGGCTTTATCAATGACTCGCCTGTCTCCATTCAATTGCTGAAAGAAGCCGGCGCGTTGCTGGTGGAAATTCACGGCCAGTTTGAAACCCAAGGCCTGCTGGACCCTGCAACGCATCTCTCGACCCTCGACAATTACGCCGGCATCGCGGGCGATACCGCCGTGACGCGCGCGGCGTGGAAACTGTGGCGGCAGGCGAAAGACAAGCTCGACCGCGCCATGACCGATATTGAAGCCGCGCGGTTGCAGGAAGAATACCTGAAGTACACCGTGGCGGAGCTTGAAAAACTCGACCCGCAGCCGGGTGAAGAAGAAGCCTTGGCCGAAAAGCGCCAGTTGCTGCTGAACCGCGAAAAAATGTCGGACGCCTTCCAGAGCGCCAGCGACATTATTGAAGGCGAAGACGGCGCTCAAATTCTGCTCGGCCGCTTGCAGGGTACGCTGGAAAAGCTGGCGGCGAAGACGGGCCC
>JBBQWK010000062.1:0-7777 GCA_038210695.1 Alphaproteobacteria bacterium | reverse complement strand
CAGCTTGTCATGGTTGACGCCGTAGACAACCGTAATGTATTCATCCGTCGCAGGTGAGGAAATGAGGACTTTTTTCGCGCCGGCGGCAATGTGCTTCATCGCGTCGTCTTTTTTGGTGAAGATACCTGTGCATTCCATGGTGATGTCAACGCCAAGGTCTTTCCACGGCAGCTGCGTCGGGTCCTTGATCGCGGTCATGCGGATTTCGTGGCCGTTGACGATCAGCTTGTCGCCGGAGGCTTTCACTTCGCCCTTGAAGCGGCCATGCACTGAATCGTATTTCAGCAGGTGGGCGTTGGCTTCCGATGTCGCAAGGTCGTTGATGCCGACAACGGTAACGTCATTGCGGCCGCTTTCCATGATGGAGCGCAGCACAAGGCGGCCGATGCGGCCGAAGCCGTTGATGGCGATTTTAACTGTCATATCATAATTCCCTTTTCTATTAACCGTTGATTTTCTTCTTCACTTGCGCCACCACGTTTTCTGCCGTGATGCCGAAGTGTTTGTAGAGTTCCTGATAGGGCGCGCTTTCGCCGAAGCCGGTCATGCCGACGAAGATGCCGTCTTGCCCAATGATCGCGTCCCAGCCGAAGCGGAGGGCGGCTTCAACGGCGACAGTCACTTTCGACTGGCCGAGCAGCGTTGCCTTATAGGCTTCATCCTGCTGCTTGAACAGCTCGAGGCAGGGGGCGGTAACGACGCGGGTGGAAATTTTATCGGCTTCCAGTTGTTTTTGTGCTTCAAGCGCAATTTCAACTTCGGAGCCTGTCGCCCAAATGGTGACATCCGGTTTTTTCGAGGCTTCGGAGAGAATATAGGCGCCTTTTTTGGAAAGGTTTTCAGCTGCGCCTTCCTTGCGCACCAGCGGCAGGTTCTGGCGGGTCAGCACCAGCACCGAGGGGCCGGTCGTATGCTTAAGCGCGATCTGCCAGGCTTCCGCCGTTTCCACGACGTCGCAGGGGCGTAACGTCAGCACGTTGATCATGCAGCGCAGCGCCGCCAGATGTTCCACCGGCTGGTGGGTCGGGCCGTCTTCACCCAAACCAATCGAGTCATGAGTCATGACGTAAATCACGCGCTGCTTCATGAGGCCGGAGAGGCGGATGGAGGGGCGGCAATAATCGGTGAAGGTCAGGAAGGTGCCGCCGTAGGGAATGAAACCCTTGTGCAGCGCCATGCCGTTCATGGCTGCAGCCATGCCATGCTCGCGCACGCCCCAGTACACATAGCTGCCCGAATAATCCGTTTTCGAAACCTTGCCCATGGATTTAACGAGCGTGAGGTTAGAGCCGGTCAGGTCAGCCGAGCCGCCAATCATTTCCGGCAGCGCAGGGACGAGGACTTCAAGGACTTTGGCAGATGCCGTGCGCGTCGCAATTTTCGGCGCTTCGGCAACGGCCTTGGTTTTGAAGGCCGCGATGATGGGGTCGACAACGGCCGTCACATCGCCGCGTTCCATGCGGTCATAGCTCAAGCGCTTGTCGCCGGTCAGGGCGTCGTAGCGCACCTGCCAGTTTTTACGCTCCGTCTGGCTTTCAGCGCCGGCGGCGCGCCAGCTGTTCAGCACGTTCTCCGGAATTTCGAAAGGCGCATGCGCCCAGCCGAGGTTTTTCCGTGCGCCGGCAATCTCCTCATCGCCCAGCGGCGAGCCGTGGGAGGAGGATGAGCCCTGTTTCGTCGGTGCGCCGTAGCCGATTTTGGTTTTGCAGCAAATAAGCGACGGTTTGCCGGGGTTCAGCTGTGCTGCCGCAATCGCTTTCGCAATCTGGCCCGCGTCATGACCGTCCACGGTGAAGGTCTCCCAGCCGTAGGCTTCAAAGCGCATGGAGGTATTGTCGGTGAAGGACAGCGAGGTCGGGCCGTCGATCGAAATTTCGTTGTCATCGTAGAGGACAATCAGCTTGCCAAGGCCAAGGTGCCCCGCGAGCGAGCAGGCTTCGTGCGAAATGCCTTCCATCAGGTCGCCATCAGACGCGATGACATAGGTGAAGTGGCTGGCGATGTCATTGCCGAAGCGCGCGTTCATCATGCGCTCTGCCAGCGCGAAGCCGACGGCGTTGGAAATACCCTGGCCCAGCGGGCCGGTCGTTGTTTCAATACCGGCATCCGGCATGACTTCGGGGTGGCCGGGGGTAATGCTGTGCAGCTGGCGGAAATTCTTGATCTGCTCCAGTGTCATCTTTTCGTAGCCGGTCAGGTAGTTGAGGGAGTAGAGCAGCATGGAGCCATGACCTGCGGACAAAATAAAGCGGTCGCGGTCCGGCCAGGTGGGGTTGCTGGGGTCGTATTTCATGAACTGGGTGAACAGCACCGTCGCCACATCCGCCATGCCCATCGGCATGCCGGGGTGGCCCGAATTTGCTTTCTGCACGGCATCCATTGAAAGGGCGCGCAGGGCGTTGGCCAGCTCGTTGTGCGTGGCGGCATCGGGGCTTTGTTTTTTGGCGGCGGAGGCTTGGGACATTGGCGTTCCTTATAAATGTACAGCGAAAAGGGAAGGCGAATTCACCCGCACAATGCCCCATCGGCCACCAGCCCGTCAACGCCTGAAAACCGTGCCCAATGTTAAGTTTGGGCAGGGTTTTCACGCTAAAAACCGGCGCTTGCCATAACATGAAGCCGCCCCGTTGCTTATGGGGTGCGGGAGCCTTATGATTCCCTTATCCGCCACAACCGATATAACCCGAAAAGGGGAGAAGACCATGTCACGCGACATTCCCCCCGAACCCATCGGCGATATCCCCGATTTCAAAAATATGACGATCAGGCAGATGCGCGAAGATATGACCGCACTTAATCACCTGATCAAAGAGCTTAAAGCGATTGAAAAGGACAACACCAAAAAATTCGCCCTCACCTGGGGCGCGGGCACGCTTGCGACCGCGGCGGTGACGCTGATCTTTCCGCCGGCGGCCTTTATGGTGCTGTCCACCTCCACCATGCTCAACGTCGACCCGCTGGCGCGCTCGATGATGGCGCGGCAGATGCTGCACAAGGCAGAAGATTTACGCGAGCGCTATAAAATTGTCTGGCGCGCAAGACCGGGCCGCGCCTTCCACGACGTCGCCGCCCGCAACAAGCGCGAAGCGGAGCGCAAAAAACAAAACCGCAAGTTCAGGTTTCCGGGCTTCGGGAAGTAATTTTCAGGAATTTTTTTTCTTCGGAAGCAACGCCGCGATTTTTCCAAACGGCTTTTCCAGCAGCTTGAATACCGGCACTGCGATAAAGCCGATTACAGCGCCAAGTGCGATAACGGCGAGGAAGCGGGCGATGCCGTGGGCGGGGAGAAGCGCGTCAACCGCGTGCACGCCATGGGCGACAATGCCGCCGCCGACCATGAACATGGCGACCGTGCCAACGACCGAAAGGGTTTTCATCAGCCACGGCGCGCCGCGCAGGATGCCGCGGCCTGTGGCGGCGACTGATTTTTTAGCGCTTTTGGCAAGGTGCATGCCAAGGTCGTCAAGCTTTACAATGCCGGCGACAAGGCCGTAGACGCCGACTGTCATGGCAACGCCAATGGCGCAGAGCACGGCGGCCTGCACGGCAAAATCGGCATCCCGCACGGCGGCAAGGGTAACGGCGACGATTTCACCGGAAAGAATAAAGTCTGTTTTAATCGCCTGGCCAATTTTCTGGCGCTCTGCCGCAATCAGGTCTTCGGCACTTCTTGTGGCGGCGATGCGGATTTCCTTCAGGTGCTTCTTGTCGTCTTTATCGGCGTGCAGCGCATGGATGATTTTTTCAGCGGCTTCAAAGCAAAGGTAGGTGCCGCCAATCATCAGCAGTGGCGTGATCAGCCATTCAGCAACGGCGCTTAAAGCCAGCGCAGCAGGAATAAGGATCAGCTTGTTGCGGAAGGAGCCCTTGGCGACGCGCCAGACAATGGGCAACTCGCGTTTCGGGTCTATGCCCATCATCGCTTCCGCATTGACGGCAAGGTCGTCCCCGGTGATGCCGGCGGTTTTCACCGCCGCGACTTTGGTCATGACGGCAATGTCATCTAGCAGCGCGGTAATATCGTCGAGAAGGGCAAGCAAGCCGCCGGCGGCCATGTCGTTTATACCTTTTTAATTTCCGCCCGACCTTAGCGGATTTCGCCGGAATTTAAAAGAACATCAGGGTTTCGGGCTTTTAAGAGCGGATTTTTTAACATCCGGCGGTGTATGGTCGAGCGCCGCCTTCGCCGATTGCAATGACTTGTTGGCCCGTGCCATGGCAGCGCTGAGGCTGGCGGCGTTTTTAAGCGCAGTCTCCGGTGACTCCACCGCAGGGACTGCTGGTGCGTTATCGTTAACGCCGGTTGCGGGCGGCGCTTTTTTGAATAGGTTCCTGATTTTGCCGCCCAGCTGCGACAACGGTTTTTCAAGATGCTCGATGACCGGCATGGCGGCAAGGCCAGCCACGGCGCCAACAAGCGTCGCCGCCGCCATTTCAACAATGGCCGCAACCGCCGGTACGGCGGAAACGGCATGGCCCGCGGTTTCCAGCAGATGCGCCGCCGCAGGTATGCCGTGCAAAATCAGCCCGCCGCCGACCATGAACATGGCGCCTGTGCCGAGTACAGAAATTGTCTTCATCAGGGGCGGCACGGATTTGCCCAATGCTTTGCCAATGCCGCGGGTGACTTTTTTAAACGTGCTGTCGCCCTCGCGCTTTGCCAGCCAGGCGCCAAGGTCGTCCAGCTTGACGAGACCGCCGACGAGCCCGTAAATGCCCGCCGTCATGCCGATGCCGACGGCGGCAAGCACGCCCAGCTGCGTGAGAAAAGGGGAGGATGCAACAGCGCCAAGCGTCACGACGACAATTTCTGCCGACAAAATAAGGTCGGTGCGGATCGCGCCTTTGATTTTGCTGCGCTCGTTCGCGGCGCGGTCTTCGCCGGGTTTTTCTTCCGGCAGCGCGCCGCCGTGGTCGCGGTGCAGAACTTTTTCGATACCCTCGTAGCAAAGGTAAACCCCGCCAAGGGTCAGCGCCGGCATGATCGCCCAAGGCGCCAGCAGGCTGAGCCCCAGCGCGGCGGGGATGAGCAGCGCCTTGTTGCGCAGCGAGCCTTTGGCGACCTCCCAGACAATCGGCAGCTCCCGCCGCGGGTCGACGCCGACAAGCGCTTGCGAGTTGACGGCAAGATCATCGCCGGAAATGCCGGCGGTTTTCACAGCGGCTACTTTTGACATCGTCGCGATATCGTCGAGCAGGGCAAGAAGTCCGGTGGCGGGCATTCTGTTTCCTCTATTTAACTTAACTCGCGGTGATTCCGAGCATAGGCGATGGAGGTACTATTTGACAATTTTTCGCCGCGTATTTTTATAACGAATTGTATTTACATGATAAATTTGAATGGCGCAAAAATTGACATAATCCATTTTTACTGATAAAAATAAGCATCTTTCAAAACAACAGGTGCCTTCATGTTTCAGGAAATTTATACCGCCGGCGTTGATTTCGCGGAAAACAAAATGAGCAGCTGGGCGCAGCGTTTTATTCCGGCGAAGCGCATGTCGGATGACGATAAAAAGTATTTCTCCGGCGCAGCGGCGCTGTCGGTCGGCAACCTTGTCGAAAATCTGGGCTACGTCGGCGCGCTGGTCAGTGTGACGCTGGCGGCGGTGGCGGTATTCAATCCGGTGTCGGCAACCGCCATTGCCCTCGCGGGCATTATGGCGGGCGGCGCTGTTTCCGGCGCGGCCATCTGCTTTGGCAGCGGCATGGAAGAAGGCGGCGACCGCAACTGTGGCCTTAAAAACCTGCGCAAGGCTGTGCAGTCCGGCCTGTGGCAGGGTTTCCGCGACGATGTGCGCAAATGGATTAACCCCAAAAGCGCGCGGGTTGATTTTGACGCCGTGAACAAAAAGGATGCGGCGAAAAAGCTCGTCGCTGCTCCCGCGCCTGCGCCGAAGCCGCAACAGCAGCCGCGCCAGTAATCCCGAATATTATTTTGAATTCTTCAGCGGCGTGACCTTGGGGTCTGCCTGCGGAGCGGTATAGGGCTGAATCTGCTTCAGCCCGTAAATTTCGCCGATCTTTTTGTTCTCGAAAACATCACGGTCAAAAGCGGGTTCCTGAATCTGCCGCTCGATGTTGTTCCAGACAACGGCTTTCATGGCATTGAAGTCAAGGCGGGGGCGGATGGCCAGCGTTTGCTTGCCGCCCAAATCCTGCGCCTGCTTGATCCAGTCGGCATCCGCATCCACCTCGTACTGCCCGGCGGCGAAGGAGCGCTTGGCTGTATTGTACACGTGGAAGGCTACGGTTTTGGCAGCGATGGTCGAGAAATCTTTTTTATCGTCATTGGCGACAGGCGGCAGGCTGCCCGGGCGCGCGCGCACCAGCAGGTCAAGGAAGTCGACGGATTCACCGCCATCTTCGCGCGGGCGCAATGGAATTTGCGTATAGGCATAGTCAATTTCGCGGAAGCCCATCTTCTCGTAATAATCGCGCCGCCAGAACTGGTCGGTCTTGGCGCCGCAGGTGTCTTCCAGCAATTGCCCCGGCGTCATGCGCAGCGGGGCGTTCTGCTCGCAGAACTGCAGCAGGCTGACCGAGCCGGGCGGAACATTTTCGCCATAGGTCGAGGCGATAAATTTGCGGCCTTCGTCTTCGGCCACTTTCATGGTGTGATCACCAAGGCCGAACGAGCGGTGCTTGGGGTCGACAAAACTATAGGTCAGGTGCTGCGTGCCTTCGACCGATTTCTGGACATCGGCATCCTGCGCGGCGCTGAAGGTTGAAATATATCGCGCGGCGACAATTTCGCCTTTTTCATCTTCAACCACAATCCATTGCTGCTTGAAGGGCGCGCCTTCCGCTTGCAGGGCGAGGTCGCTGTTGTCTTTCAGCACGCGCAGCAGTTTGCCAAAATCCTCGCGCTCGTCCGCAATCGGGAACATGCGCTCGTATAAGCCATACATCCGCTTCATCAGGTCTGCGGCGGCGGGCGTATCGGCGTTGTCGATGACATGGGTTTTCAGCCGCGCGGTATATTCCGCTTTGGCTTTGGTCACGGCGGCAGCATCGTTGATGTCGCCGTCCCAGTTCATGACTGTTTTGATATTGGCTTTTGATTCCGCCAGTTCGCGCTTCATTTCGAACAGCGCGGCGCGCGCGTCCAGCAGCAGCTTGCGGGCCTCTTCGGCATCCGGGCTTAGGGGGCGGGCGGGGAAATTGAATTCGTCTTTCGGTGGCATATCCGTTTTCTACGCAGAAACTGCGGTTTTGGCGAGACCTGATATTGTAATAATATGTTAATTGCAAAGACAGGCAGAGTCAAATGCGAATAGCTCTTAACAACTTATAAGTAATTGATATTAAATAATTTAATAGCGAATTCCCAGCGTCACAGTGCCGAAAATCGAAGGGTCCGTCTGGTCGGTGAATTCCTTCGTGCGGTAGACAACGGCATAGCTCAACCGCACCTTGCTGTAGGTGATGGCAAGCCCCGCCGTCGCATCGGCGACGAAGGGTATTTTATCGACGCTATAGCTGTCGGCAAATGTATTGCCGTCGAGGAAGATGTTGCGGGCAACCGCGCGGCCTTCGACGCCGCCAAAAAGATGCCAGGCGAATTTGCTTTCCGGCACAATAAACGCACCGGTGCCGGGCATGGCCGGACGCACGCGCACGGGGTCATCCTGCCAGCGGCCTTCTTTCGGGCTGATGCGGAGGGCGAGGCCCGCATTCGCATAGGTGTAAATATTGCCAAGCGTCACGCCGAAGTGCGGCTCCACGCCCGAGGAGAGTCCCATGGCATCAAAACCGTAACGCTCGGGGAAGCGGC
>JBBQWK010000061.1:0-7932 GCA_038210695.1 Alphaproteobacteria bacterium | reverse complement strand
GAGACGGAGCGTTATTATTACGCCGTGCAGGCCAACAAGGACTGCCAGCAGACCATCGGCCAGTTCCTGTTCACGGAAGGCTACCCGACGCTGCCGACCCTGCCGCTGGGCAGCCCTGAAAAATCGCTCGTCCATGCCATCATCCACCGCGAAAGCATGTTCAACCCCGAGGCTTTAAGCCCCGTTGGCGCGCGCGGGCTGATGCAGCTGATGCCCGGCACCGCAAAAATGATGGCGAAGCGCGCCGGGGAAACCTACAGCGCCGACAAGCTGACGAATGACCCGCGCTATAACGTGCGCCTTGGCGAAACCTATCTCGCCGGCCTCGTCGACAGCTATGGGGGCTTTTACCCCATGGCGATTGCCGCCTATAACGCAGGGCCCGGGAACGTGCAGGACTGGATCACCACCTTCGGCGACCCGCGCCGCGGCAATATTGACGTCATCGACTGGGTGGAAAGCATTCCTATTTACGAGACGCGCAATTACATCCAGCGGGTTCTGGAGTCGTACTACATTTACCGCCTGCGCTTCGGCCAGACGCCGAAAACCATCCTCGACTTCGTGCCCAAACAATAGATAAACGGCAATAACTTAAGCGCCGGAACTTGCGCCCGGCGCGCCTTGTATGCTGTAATAGATACAAGGAACGCATGATTGCAGAGCTGAATACCGCGCCTGACCTTATCACCGCCGACGATCTGCCCGTCTTCCGCCTCCCGCTCCCCGATGTGACATACGATGGTATTCGCCCGCTGCGCCTGCAGCTGTCGGCCTTTCTGAACGCGCATGGCATTGCGCCCGCCTGCGCCGCCATGCTGGCGCTGACCGCCTCCGAGATTCTCACCAACCTTGCCAAGCACCCGCCGGAAAAATCGCGGCAGACGGAAGTAAAGCTGCGCCTGCACCCTAAATTCGCGGCATTGGATATTTCCGACGACAGCACCGCCTTCGCCGAGTTTGATGCGCGCTGCCATGAAGCGCGCCGCAAGCCCGCCGCCGCAGAATGCCTTGAGGAAAGCGGCTATGGCCTTGCCTGCATTCTGCGCCAGCATGCGCAGGTGAGCTATACGCCAAAAACCGCCAGCCCCGACGGTCTGAACCACTTCCGCGTCCGGCATGTTTACCCCGTCAAAACCGCCTTTGCCGCAAGCGCCGCAAAGCATAAATTGTTTTTAGTCGATGATGATGCGGTGCAGCTGCGGCGGCACGAGGCGATGCTGTCATCGCATTACGACGTCATCTGTTTCGACCGCGCGATGATGGCCGCCAAAGCTTTCGAGAAAGAAAGGCCGGAACTGGTTGTGTCCGACCTCAACATGCCGGAGATGGATGGCATCGGCTTGCGTCAGGCGCTGTCCGCGCTGCCGCGCGGCAACGCCACGCCCTTCGTGTTTTTAAGCGCCGAAACGGCGAAGGAAAACAGCCCCTATATCAGCGAGCTGGGGGTTGATGATTTTTTGCTGAAGCCGGTGAAGCCGGAAAAACTGCTCGGCGTCGTCCGCCGGTTGCTGGCGCGGGCGGGGCAGGTACGGCGCGCGCATGAAGGCCGGTTCCATGCCGATGTGACCGATGCCTTGAAGCCGGCCCTGCCCGCACGCTTTGGCAACTGGCGCATATGTGTGCGCACCGTGGCGGCAGAAGCCGGCGGCGGCGATTTTACCCTGTCGCAGCAAACGTCCGGCCATTTCCTTGCCGTGCTGGCGGATGTGATGGGGCATGGGCAGCAGGCCAAGTTCTTCTCCTATGCCTATGCGGGTTATTTGCGCTCCCTCTTCCGGCTGCAGGCGGCGGGGGCGGACCCGACACAGTTCCTTGCCAATCTTTCACGCTCGATTGATGGCGATGCGTTGCTGGAGAGCATTATTCTGACCTGCCAGAGCTTTCAGCTGTTTCCCGACGGTCGTGCCGCAATTGCCAGCGCCGGACACCCGCCGCCGCTGCTGCTGCGCGCCGGCGGCGCGGTGGCGCTGGAGAGCGCGGGGCCGCTGCCGGGGCTGATGGTTGATGCGAATTACAATCTGCTCACCCTGCAACTGGCGCGCGGCGACAAACTGGTTTTTGCGACCGATGGTTTCCTTGCCCCCTTCGGCCATGAAGGTAGCGCCCGCCCCCGCCTGATCGCGCAGTTGGACGACTTGACGGAGACCGGCGCCGAAGCGGCGGCGGATGCCCTCTGGCAACATTTTGAATCCATCAATCACACCACGTTAAAAGATGACGCGACCCTTGTCGTCGCCGAATACGGAGAAAGCCCATGACAGCCATGATGAGCGGCCATATGTTTGAAATCCAGTTGCGGCCGCAGTACGCCCTCGTCCGCCTCGGCGGTTTTGTCGATGCCGCGGCGGCGGAGAAGATCAAGCCCGTGCTGCAGCAGCAACTGCCGGTGGGCACGGGGAACATCATTGTTGATCTGTCAGGTGTTGAATTTCTGGACAGTCATGGCGTCGGGTTATTCGTGTCGCTGCTCAAGCGGGCGCATATGAACAACGGCAAACTGGTGCTGGCAGCGGCTGGCGGCCAGCCGGCGGCGGTGCTGCAAATGGTGGGGTTTAACGGCGCGCTGGTGTTGTACGTACGCAGCATGGATGACGCCTTGAAGGCGTTTGCGGCATAACAAAAATTTTAGGAAATCCCGAACTTACTTCGTGTTGCCGGCGGGGCCTTGTTGAGCAGGCGTTGAAGGCGAGCGGTTTTGCGCAGGAGCACCCGGAGTGAACGGGGTCTTCGTCGGTGCGCCTAACTTTGCCTTCATGCTCATAATGGTCATCCCCAATTCGATACAATCAGTCAGTGGTTGGTGTTGTTCATTGTAGGTATTTATATACGGCTGTCAAAACTTATTTTAGGAATGACTCGCATTTAAACCGCTTATTTAGAGCCGCTTTCCCGCCACCACATAAACACCACGCCCACCATAATCAGCAATAAAGTCAGGTAGTTAGGCAGCAGTGACAGGCTCTCCACATTGGCAATCGCATAGGCGCCGTTGCGCTTCAAACCGAGCCAGTTATCGCTGCCCATTGTGCCTGTATTCGGCGTCACATCGCGCAGCGAAAAGTCCCGATTCTCCTGATACCAGATAAGGCCGCCGTGGCTTTGGTCGACGATGGGCTTCAGCTTGTCTTCCGTCGTATGCACATCGGCGAATTCCTCGTTCCGCGCGCTGCCGACGACGGCGAAGGCTTTCTTGACGCCGTTGTCAAAGCCGTAGATGCCGTTGTCCGCGACCGTCACTTCCGCCTTGATCCAGCCCGGTTCCTTTATATTGAGCGGCACCAGTTTCTGCTCGCCGGAGGGCATGGTCATGAGGGCGGATTTCGCGTCCGGCGTCAGGTCGCGCTCAGCCACGGTAATCACGTTGCCCTTGGCTTCCGCCTTGATGAAATCATCCTCGAGCTCCGGCTCCTTCATCAGCCAGTGCGCCGTATTGCGGAGCAGGTCGGTATAGGGGCCCGATTGCGCAACGCCTTTCGACCACAGCCAGATATTGTCGGACGCCAGCACTGCCACGCGCCCCTCACCCACTTTGTCGATGACGAGCAGCGGCTTTTTATCGATGCCACTCATCAGCTCCTGCCCGCGCACCTGCGCGATGGATGCCTGGCTGTGCCATTCGCCCCAGGGCTTCATGCCCGGTTTCACGATGTCGGCGGTGATGGGATGCTGCTGCCCCAGCGCCGTCAGTTCCGGCCGGAAGGGCATCTTCATGACGCCGTTCGGCGTCGTTATCACGGGCAATAGCTGTTCAAGGTCGCCCGTGGTCAGCGCGCCTTCCTGCGGCATGGAATCTGCCGTGCCGAGCGCCATCAGGAACGCGCCGCCGCGGCGGATGTAGGCGGCGATGTTGTTAAAGTACATCGGCATCATCATCATGCCGTAGGACTGGTAGCGGTCAAAAATAATCAGGTCAAAATCATTGATCTTGTTCTGGAACAATTCTTCGACCGGAAAGGCGATGAGCGATAGCTGGCTCTGCGGCGTCATGTCCATGGTATCTGGGGAGCGCAGGATGGTGAAATGCACAAGGTCAATCGACGGGTCGGATTTCAGCAGGTTGCGCCATGCCCGCTCGCCCATATGCGGGGAGCCGGAGACAAGCAGCACGCGAAGGCGGTCGCGGATGCCATTCACAATCACGGGGGCGTTATTGTTGCTGGCGGTCAGCTCCCCGTCTTCCACCGGAATGGAGAACTCAATCACGTTCTGGCCGGGGTGGGCGACGCGGAAGGTAAAATCACGCGTTTCATCCGGCGCGAGGCTGGTGACGGTTTCCGTCTGGCCGTCCTGCTTCACGGTGACCGTCGTGGGGCCTTCCAGCTTGCGGCCGAAGGCGTCAATTTTAACACTGATGGTGACGTTTTCATTCAGGACGCCGTATTTCGGCGCATTGACGATGGTGATCTTGCGGTCGAATTCATCTTTCTTGCCGGTCAGAATGACATGGAACGGCCCCATGCGGGAGAGGACGCCGAGGTCCTTCGGCACGTCATGCACTTCGCCGTCGGTGATCATCACCGTGCCGGCGACCTGGTTCATCGGCACGCTCATCAGGTTGTTGCGCAGAACCGCGAACAGGTTGGTGCTTTCGCCCTTGCCGGCGCTGGAATCGGCGCTGGAGCGGAAAATGACCGGCTCGATATTCGTCTTCGCCAGTTCGGCCTTCAGGTGCGCCAGTGCTTCTTCCGCAACCGCGTCGCGCTTGCCGACATGTTCCGAAGGGCTGTCATCGACGATGACGATCAGCTTGTCCGGCAGATTGTCGCGGATTTCATGCAGCACGATGGGGTTGAGCAGCACGAAGGCGAGCAGGATGAAAAAGAACCCGCGCCATGAAAAATCGCGCATGCGTTTTGTGACCGCCACCAGCAGCGCGGCCACGGCAAACAGCCCGAGCAGGGCGTAATAGATTTGCGGCAGATAGGGCGACCACTCGAATGTCGTGCTCATTTGTGCAGCCTCTGCAGAATGTAGGGGATATGCACCTGGTCTGCCTTGTAGTTGCCGGCCAGCGCCACCATGAGCAGGTTGACGCCAAAGCGATAGGCCATTTCGCGCTGCTGTTCGCCGCCGGGCGTGATCGTGAACCTGCCGCGGTCTTCCTGCGACCAGGCCCCCGCCCAGTCGTTGCCGCCGATGAGGACGGAGGTGACGCCGTCAAAATTGGGGCTGGGTTCTTTTTCCACCCACAGCTTGCCGCCGTCATAAACGCCGGGGAAATCATCCAGCAGGTAGAAGCTTTTTGTTAAAATATGCCCCTCTTCAACGGCCATCAGCTCGGGGATGCGGATATTTTCAGTCAGAGTACGCAGCTTTTGCGTGCCGATGGTGGCATTGTTGATCTCGCCGTTGCTATTGGCAAACTGCTGGTCGCGGGTATCGAACAAAATCATCCCGCCCTGCGCCAGATAGCTTTGAATGTTGCGCACCGCCGTCGGCGACAGTTCCTGCTGGTAGCTGGTCATCGGCCAGTAGAGGAAGGGGTAAAGATACAAGGGCTCATTGCCGGGGTCGACGCCGTGGACGCCCTTGACCTTGATTGTCGTGCGGCTGCTGACGACGTTCATCAGGCCGGTCAAACCATTCTGGCTGACCTGATCGGTATCAGGATCGCCTGTGCGGATATAACCAAGGTAGATGTTGGAAACAGGATCCGGCACACCTTCCTGCGCATGGGCAGGCGTTGCGGTCAGCAAGACCAGCGCGACAACCGCCGCCGCCGCGCCGCGCGTAAAGGCCCCGCGCAAGGCAAGGGTAATCAGCGAGTCCAGCAGCAGCAGCCAGAGGGCAATTTTAAGGAAGTCGGCTTTCATGCTTTTCTCGCCGGAAAGGTTGTAGCCTTCAACCGCTACGCCGCTGGATGGCGCGGGCAACGAAATCAATTTCGGCAGCGCATCGCCAAGGTTGAAAACCTGAAACTGGCGGTCGCTGCCGTAGAGCCCCGGCGGCGTCATGGGTGACGGCACGAAGGTCTGCTTGGGGTCGAGCGAGGTGATAATGGATTTATTGCCGGGCGACTGCATGCGGCCAAAACCGTCCAGCACCATATAGGGCGCCAGCACGTTTTCAACCTTGTAGTCACTGATGCCGGTGGAGAGCGAAATCATCCGCTGCAGCGCCTCAACAAACAGGCCGGAGTAGCTGAAGTTAGACCAGTCGGGGCCGGCGGTGGTGTGGATCAGCACAACCACGCCCTTGCCAAGCGCGCCGCCGGTAATCAGCGGCGTGCCGTCTTCCAGCTGCAGCCAGGTGCGCTCAAAAACTTCCGGCGTCGGGTCCGCCAGTACCTGACGGGTGACGACGACGTCTTTCGGGATATCGAGGCCTTTGAGCGGGCCTTGGTCGGTGACGTTGCCGAGATGCAGCGGCTTTTCCCACGTCATCGCGCCTTCAAGCGCGCGCTGGCCGAAGCGCAGCGGCACGGGCAGCAGCGGGTCTTCCGGATTGGCGGCAAGGTTGGGGCCCGCAAAGCGCACAAGGAAGCCCCCCGCCTGCACCCAGTTGTAAAGGTCAACACGTTCCGTTGCGGTCAACGCCGCGCTATCCGGCCAGATCAGGGCGGAGAGGTCTTTTTGAAGCAGCGTGCCCAGCGCATCCACTTCAATCGCGCCGTCGGTTTCAAGCGCGCGGCGGAGGTAATAGACCTCATTGAGGAAGCTCTGGTTATCTTTCCGCGACGGGTCCGCCGCGATGCCGACGGGATGCTGCCGCCATTGGGAGTTGGTGATGTATGTGGTCGATGCCATGGCAGGGCGCTGCAGGCCCATGCGTGCCACTTTGTCGCGCATTTCCGGCAGCAGTTCCCATTTCAGGCTGGTGGAGGTTTCACCAGCGGGGAAAGTAAATTTCAGCGTATCGAGAATATTCCCCTGCTCCGCGTAAGCGGCGAGCATCATTTCCTCGGCATTGTCGGCGGGCTTTAAACGCTCCAGCGTGAAATCGACTTCGCCCGGCTTGGAACTGGTCTTGCGGAGGATAAGGGGTTTGTTGACCTTGTCATCTTCGACAAGGGTAAGGCCGCCGCCTTTTTGCAGTGTCGACATCAGCGTCTCTCCGGCATCAATCGTCTGCGCCGTGCCGTCGCTTAAATAAATGCTGTGCGTGACTTTATGCTTGTCGATGGATTCAGCCGCCAGCTTTTCGGCGGCGCGCTGGTCGGCCGGCCACGGCACGGGCTTTAAATGATCGGCCCACTGCTCCGCTTCGCCGGCTTCCATGGGGCCGTAGGCATGCAGGTTGCCATCCCCATCATCGGCGGCGGTCGGCAAAAATATGACCGTGCGGGAAGAACGCTTCACCTGCGCCAGATATTCCTTCAGCTTTGCCTGACGCTCTGTCCAGTTGGCGGCGGATGACCAGCCGTTATCAACCGCGACCAGCACCGAACCGCCGGAGCCGCCGAGCGTGGCTGAAAGCTTCAAAACCGGGTCAGCCAATGCGAGGATGAATAAAATCACGATGAGGGAGCGTAGCAGCAGCAGCCACCACGGCGTATGCGCCGCGGTTTTAATGTCCGTCTGCAAATCCTTCAGCAGGAAGAAAGCGGGGAATTTAACGCTGCGCGGGCGCGGCGGCATAACGCGCAAAATCCACCACAGCACCGGCACCGCGGCAATGGCGCCGAGCAGCCATGGAGTGAGGAATGTAAGCCCGCCAAGGGAGAACATCTTACGTGCGCCCTTTCTTGACCGACAGGTCGTCGTACAATTTCGCCAGCGCCACTTCCGGCTTCACCGCCGTGCTGAAGCTGGAGAATTTCCAGCCCCATGACTTGGCGGCATCGGCAAGGTTTTGCTGGTGCTGCTTGAAGCGGCGCTCGTATTCCTCCCGCACGGCTTCCACCTGCGGGATGATGACGGGCTGGCCGTTCGGCGCTTCCATGTCGTAAAATTTGGTGCGGCCCTTGAAGGGCAGCGTTTCTTCCGACGG
>JBBQWK010000060.1:0-7942 GCA_038210695.1 Alphaproteobacteria bacterium | reverse complement strand
AGAACAGGCCGATCGGCACCACCGTTGAAATGATGTCACCCAACGCCAGAGCGTTAAATTTGTGATAGCGCGAATAGGCCACAATAACGGTGACAACGCCGAGAAGACCGCCGTGGAAAGACATGCCGCCTTCCCAGATTTGGAAGATCTGCATAGGCTCTGCAATGAACAGGCCGAGGTTGTAAAAAAGCACATAGCCAATGCGGCCGCCGAGGATGACCCCGAGCACAAGGTAGGGCAAAATATTGTCGATATCTTCGCGGTTCGGGCGGCGCCATTTATCGAGGTCTGCCAGCCAGCCACCGTAAAACCAGCCGCCGACGAAGCCCGAAAGATAGGCCAGCGCATACCAGCGGATTTTCAGGAAGCCGATATGAACAGCAACGGGATCAAGATCGGGGAATTGCCAGCAGGTCATTAAATTACTCCACACGCCTGTTTCTTGTACTTAAACTGCCATCCCCTGCCGCGGGCGGCAATCCGGCTGCTTTTGATTGCCGGGATACCTAATTCCATTGCATAAACTATCCACCACATGATAGAAAGACACAAAATTAGAGGCAGATTATGAGAAGTGCGCGCGACAACCTGAAGTTTCTGGATGACCTCGCGAAAATGGCGACGGGAGCCTTTGGCTCTTTCTCCGAAATCCGCACCCAGATCCGCAAGCAGGTTCAGGAAGGCATCGACCAAGTGCTTTCCAAAATGGACCTCGTGACCCGTGATGAATTCGAACGGGTGGAAGCGATGGCTGAAAAAGCCCGCACCAGCCAGCAAGCCCTTGAAAAGCGCCTCGCCGTGCTCGAGAAAACTCTGAAGTCCAAATCTGCGGCAACCCCGAAAAGGACCAAAAAATGATCAGCTCGCCTTTTGATTACGCGCCGGAGATTGACGACAACAACCCCCTCGACCTCGTTGAGGAACTGGCGGAGCAAAAAGGCTGGACCGTTGTGCGCAGCGACGAGGACCTTATCGTCCTTTCCGTGCAGGGCTTGAAAATGAAATACGAAATCTGCATGGAATGGCAGGAAGAATTCTCCGCCCTCCTTTTCGCGTGCTCTCTCCCCATCGAAATTGCCACGGCGAATTTTGAAATCGCCTGCCAGAGCATCGAGCAGATCAACCAGAACCTCTGGCTTGGCCACTTTGACCTTTCCAACAAAAACACGCACCCCACCTTCCGCCAGACGCTGCTGTTCCGCATGATCCCCTCGGGCATCGCGCTCGACATCATTCAGGACACCGTGGAAATCGCCGTTGCTGAAGCCAACCGCTTCTTCACGACGTTCCAGTGCATCCAGGCTGGTGACGTCCGCATGCAGGACAATCTTTCCGCTGCTGTCTTCGAAACCGTCGGCGAAGCTTAAAGTTTCCTCCATGCCCGCGAAACCGAATGTATTGCTTGTCGGCTGCGGCAAAATGGGCGGCGCGTTGCTCCGCCGCTGGCAGGAGCTTGGCCTTTATAAATACATTTGCATCATCGAACCATCTCCTATAGCTGTGCTAGCCGCTAAGCAGGTGCCGGATTTCAAATCTATCCCTGAAGGCTTTAAACCCAGCGTCATCGTCATGGCTGAGAAGCCGCAGGTTTTAGGCGATGTGACAGCGCAGTATAAAGACTTCGCCGCAAAAGGCGCACTGCTGCTCTCCATCGCCGCCGGAAAACCGATCAGCTTCTTTGAAAAAGAACTGGGCAAGAAATCTGCTATCGTACGAGCCATGCCGAACACGCCGGCCGCCATTGGCGAAGGCATTACTGTTGCCTGCGCCAATGCTTCCGTAACAGACACGCAGAAAACGCAAGCCACCGCGCTATTGGCTGCCGTTGGCGAGGTCCTATGGGTGAAGGAGGAAAAGCTTCTTAACCCCGTCACCGCCCTTTCCGGCAGCGGCCCCGCTTATGTGTTTTTGATGATTGAAGTGCTGACCGAAGCCGGAAAAAAAATCGGCCTCGAGCCCCAGATGGCAGAAAAACTCGCCCGTCAGACGGTCATCGGATCCGCGGCTCTCGCGAAAGAATCCGCAGATATTCCCGCAAGTAAGCTGCGCGAAAATGTGACCTCGCCCGCGGGCACGACTGCGGCAGCCTTATCCGTTCTCATGGGTAAGCCCGGCATGCAGGAAGTATTCGACAAGGCGTTGAAGGCCGCAACGAAGCGCGCGGAAGAGCTATCCAACTAATTATTTGCGTCCCCGATTACCATCCGTCCCGAGGCCGATGGCCTTGGCGAGACTGCTGCGTTTTTCAGCGTAGTTAGGGGCGACCATGGGGTAATCTTCGGGCAGACGCCATTTGGTACGGTATTCTTCCGGCGTCATGTTATAGGCAGTTTTCAAATACCGCTTCAGCATTTTCATTTTCTTGCCGTCTTCGAGACAGACAAGATAATCCGGCATCACGGATTTGCTGATCGCTACGGCAGGCTCCAGCCCGCCCGCAGCCGTGTTGTCACCACCAGCTTCGATGGTGACGAGCGCCGCATAAACCTCCCGCATCAGTGAAGGTAGGTCATCGACGTTGTGCTTCGACGCATAACCCGCGACGATACGCGCCATATGCCCCATGAGTTCGGAATTTGACTTGTCTACCATGCTGCCCTCGGTAAATAAAACCTGCTTTTACTTTAGCACGGTACAGTATTGGCAGCAACGGGATTACTTTTTGGAGATCGTCACATCAGCATCGCGCATATAAAAAGGCAGCGGCAGTTCACTGCCCTGAGCCTTGAATTTTGCAATAGCGCAGCGCGCAATGGTGCCAGGAGGAATGGTCTCGCCCAGATTTTCCGCATCCGGCAGCAGCGCCGACAGCTTATTCGTCGCATCGCCGGAAATAACGAACGGCCCTGGTGGCAAGCGGCGCAGGAAATCCGCCGGCGGTTCATTGACGGGGGGAATAATGGTTTTGCCAGCTGCATCAAGGGCGGTGAAATACAACTCCTCCCGCCAGGATTCGATGGCGAGAATATTAGCTTTACCTGTAGAAGGTGCTGCAAAAATCTCGAAGCTGGTGACACCGATAACCGGCAAATCCGCCGCCATGGCAATACCACGCAAAGTGGCAAGGCCGATACGAATGCCGGTGAAACTGCCGGGGCCGGTCACGACGGCCAGCAGGTCAATATCGGCATATTTCAGCCCCGCAACTTCGAGGCCTTTTTTGACATGCTGCAGCAGCAGGTTGCCCTGATTGCGCGTTTCGGTCGTTTCGTAGTAATGCAGCACGGCACCATCGCGCACCAGCTCGACAGATAAAACGGTATTGGCGGTATTGACGGCGAGACAGATCATATAATTTTGCAGGCCTCGTCAAAACCAAGGCGCGGCAGGCGCGGAAACGTGCGGCTGTTATCGGCGTAGCCAAGGTTGCAAATGAAATTCGATTTATACTGCCCGTCATCAAAAAATTCCTTATCGAGAATATCATTGTCAAAGCCGGACATCGGGCCGCAGTCAAGCCCGTGTGCGCGTGCAGCAATCATGAAATACGCACCTTGCAGCGCGGAACTGCGGAAGGCAGTTTCCATGGTCATTTTCTCGTTCTCATCGCCGGTAAACCAGCTACGCGCATCCATATGCGGAAAAAGCTTCGGCAACTGGTCATAGAATTTTGTGTCATAGGCTAGAATGGCGTTAACGGGCGCGGCCATGGTTTTAGCAAGGTTTGCTTCCTGCATGGCAGGCTTAAGCCGCGCCTTCGCCTCGGGCGTTTTAACAAAAATAATGCGTAGGGGGCTGGAATTTGCCGCGGTCGGACCGAACTTCATGTCCTCGTAAATTTTTTTCAGCAGCTCGTCTGAAACCGGCTTGTCTTGCCAGGCATTTGCGGTGCGGGCGGCGCGGAAAATGACGTCAAAAGCCTGGTCTGTTATTACGTTTCCACCCATGCTAGAATCCCTTGCTTTCCGAGTTACTGTGGTAAAATATGCTTACTATTCAAAAACATAATTCGAACCTTTTGTACAGCGCGATTTTGGCGATTGGCTTGTTGCTGTCGCCCGCGCCCGCACATGCGTCGATCGAGGAAGACCGCGCCAGCGCGGTTATTTTTGTCTACCAGCGCATCGGCGAAGACGCGCAGCCGCAAAGCTCTATCTCGCTCGACCAGTTCAAGGAACATATCAAAGAACTGCAAACCGGTGGCTACCATGTACTGCCGCTGTCAAAAATCATTGATGCCTTGAAAGCCGGAGATACGCTGCCGCAAAAAACAGTCGGCATTACCTTTGAAGGGGCGTGGCTTTCGACCTATGCCAACGCCCTGCCGCTGCTTGATGACGCCGACCTACCCTACACATTGTTTTTCTCGAGCGATCTTGCGGATGGCAGCAACCCCACGCATATGACTTGGTCACACCTGCGCGAGCTGAAGAAAAACAAAAATGTTTCCCTAGCGCTACTGCCTTCCATCTACGCCCATATGGCGGAGCAGACGAAAGAACAGAACGCAGAGATCATTAACAAGGCCGTTTCGCGCTTTAAGGAAGAGCTGGGAGAAGAGCCGCAATTTTTCGCCTATCCCTACGGCGAATATTCTTCCGAATTGAAAAAGCAGATGGGCAATTATGCGTTCAAGGCGGTTTTCGGGGAGCAATCGGGCGTGGTGCATGCCAAGTCTGATTTCCTTGCCCTGCCCCGCTTCACCATGACCGATAATTTTGGCGATTTCGAGCGCTTCCAGTTGACCGCCAATGCCCTGCCCCTGCCAGTGACGGACATCACGCCGGACGAAATGATTTTGAAGCAGAACCCGCCGATGATCGGCTTCACCATAACATCGGAACTGGGTGATCTTTCACGCCTGTCCTGTTTTATCTCGGGCCAAGGCAAGGCACCCGTGACGCGCCTTGGCGGCGGGCGTATTGAACTGCGCCTTTCTGAAAAATTTGATGACCGCCGCACACGCATCAATTGCACCATGCCCGATACCACGGTTATTCCGGGCCAGGCGCAAAGCTGGCGCTGGTTTGGCATGCAGTACATTGCGCCCGACTTCGCGGATGACAGCACCGCTGCCCAGCCCGATACGCAACCCAGCGATACCGAAGACAACAGCCCCGGCGAAGAATAAGCATCCGGTTCTTATTGCCAATTAACACCGTTGGTCTATGTTGAGGGACGCCACACCGGCAGCCGAAGTTTAACTTATGTAATCTGGAGGTTTTTCCATGACGAACGCCCAACCCCAAGCCGCCGAAGCACCGACCTTCGTGTTGCCGCCCCTGCCCTGGCCGAAAGAAGCTTTCGAGCCGAACATCTCGGCCAAGACTTTCGACTTCCACCACGGCAAGCACCACAAGTCCTATGTCGACAAAGGCAACGAACTTGTCAAAGGCACCGGTCTTGAAGGCAAGCCGCTGGAAGAAGTGGTTGTCGGCGCGAAGAAGCTGAACAACGGCCCGCTGTTCAATAACGCAGCGCAGGTTTTCAACCACAACGTCTTTTGGGAAAGCCTGTCGCCCAACGGCGGCGGCGTGCCCACCGGCGCGATTGCCACAAAAATCAATGAATCCTTCGGCAGCTTCGATGCCTTCAAGGAACAGTTTGTTGCTGCTGGCATCGGCCAGTTCGGCTCCGGCTGGGTCTGGCTCGTCGCTAACGGCGGCAAGCTCGAAATCGTCAAAACCGCCAATGCGGAAACCCCGCTAGTGGATGGCAAGCCGATCATTCTCGTCTGCGACGTCTGGGAACACGCTTATTATCTGGACTACCAGAACCGCCGCCCGGACTTCCTGAAAGTCTTCGTCGAGAAGCTGGTCAACTGGAAATACGCCAACGACCAGCTGGCGAAAGTGAAATAAGATTTTTCTTATGATGAAATAAAAAGGCGCCCTAATCGGCGCCTTTTTTTATACGGGCGCGCCGGCGGGAATAAGCGCGGCGGCCATTTTACGGCCTTCGGTGCGCAGCACGTTATAGGTGCGGCATGCAGCGCCGATTTCCATGATCTCGGCGACGATGCCTATTTCTTTCAGGGATTTTACAAGGCTTGTATCCAGCATGCGCACAACGCCGCTGCCGATAATGAGATAGCTGATGCCCATGGATTTAAGGACGTCGAAATGAGCGGCTTTCAGCTCTGTCACATTCTGCACGTCGAGCGGCAACACCTTGTCATCTGTAATCAGCACCGCACCAAGATAGTCGGCATTGCTGAGGCGGAAGCCGCGGGCCGTATAGGCCTGAACGACTTGCGCCGAAGCGGAGACGAGCGGCGTGACGTCCGTCATGCGGGAGCGACTTCTTTTTTCAGTTCTGCATCTGTGAGGTGGCGCACGTTCATATACATCAGCAGCGGCGATGCGACGAAGATGGAGGAATAAGTACCCACCACCACGCCGACCAGCAGGGCATAGGTGAAGCCCTTGATAACCTGGCTGCCGAAGACAGCCAGCGCGACCAGCGCCACCAGTGTCATCAGGGATGTCATCAGCGTGCGGGACAGCGTATCGTTGATCGCAAGGTTGAACAATTCCGGCAGCGGCATCTTGCGGTACTTGCGCAAGGTTTCGCGGATACGGTCGAAGACGACGACCGTGTCGTTAATGGAATAACCTGCAACCAGCAGGACTGCAGCGACGGTAGCGAGGTCGAATTCAATGCCGGTCAAGATAAAGAACAGCAACGTCGCGCAGACGTCATGCGCGAGCGACAGAACGCCCGTCACACCGAACTGCCATTCATAGCGCATCCAGATAAACAGCATAATCCCGATCATTGAATAGACGAAGGCCTGAACGCCGGTCATCACCAGCTCCTGCCCCACTTGAGGGCCGACATATTCAACGCGGCGGAATTCGACTTCGGAGCCCAGCAGAGTCTGGACTTCCTCACGCAGAGCTTTTTGTGCACCTGTATCCGCCTCATGGCCCGGCATTTTAATCAGCGCCGCGCCTTCACCGAATTCCTGAATCGTCGGATGGCCGACGCTGAGGTGTTCCAGCTTTTCGCGGATGTCAACGATGTGCATGCCGACAGGAGTTTTAACCTCCATCAGAATACCGCCGGTGAAATCGATGCCGAGGTTAAGACCCTTGGTGAAAAGCAGCACGACGGAAGCAATCATCATCGCGGCCGAGAGCATCAGCGCAATTTTGTGCACGCTCATGAAATCGACGTGGGTCTTGTCTTTAACCAGCTTGAAGCGGAGTTTCATCTGTTTCGTTCCTTAAAGGTCGAGCGTCGACGGCTTGGCTTTTTTGAGCCAGATGACGATCATGAGGCGCGTGACGAGGAGCGCCGAGAAAATGGTAGTGATGATGCCGATGGTCATCGACACCGCAAAGCCCTTAACAGGTCCCGTCCCGAAGGAGAAGAGGATGATGGCGACAATGAGGGTCGTCAGGTTGGCGTCATAAATAGTTGCCTTGGCATGCAGATAGCCCTTGTCGATCGCCGACATGACTGTCCTGCCCTGCCGCAACTCCTCGCGGATGCGCTCATATACCAGCACGTTGGCATCGACCGCGATACCGATGGTCAGAATGATACCCGCAATACCCGGCAGCGTCAGAGTCGCCTGCAGTATAGACAGCACAGCAATGATGAAGATCATGTTCAGCGCCAGCGCGATGTTGGCGAACATGCCAAGCAATCCGTAAGACGCTGCGATCAGCACGAAGACGAAGAGGAAAGCATAAATGGCAGCCGATTTGCCGGCAGTGACGGAGTCAGAGCCAAGCGACGGGCCGACAGTGCGTTCCTCCACGACTGTTAATGGCGCAGGCAGCGCACCTGCACGCAAAAGCAGGGCGAGGTCGTTTGCTTCCTTGACGCTGAAACCGCCCGAAATCTGGCCGGAGCCACCGCAAATAGCATCGCGGATGACGGGGGCACTAATTACTTCTTTATCGAGCACGATGGCGAAGGGATGGCCAACGTTCGTTTTCGTCACATCGCAGAATTTTTTGGTGCCGACGGAGTCAAAACGGAAAGAAACGAC
>JBBQWK010000059.1:0-7963 GCA_038210695.1 Alphaproteobacteria bacterium | reverse complement strand
TGGCGGCTGCAGACGAACAGCCGGCCTTCGCGGGCGAGCTGATCGCGGTTGCCAAAGACCTCGCTGTCCGCGTCCTGTCCGGTCAGGCACCGGTGGCCGAACTGGTTGCCATGCTGGACATGCTGGAGCGCATGGGCGTTAAAGTGAAGGGCCTGTTCAACATCGGCTCTTCCTTCTACACCCCGAAAATGGACGCTGAACTGGAAGCCAAGGCGGCTTAAGGCCAAGATTGCTTAAAACCGGCTGGCATGGCATCCTTTAAGCCTTGTTTCCTTAAAGGTTTTTGCCGGCGAATGTGATGGAAGACTTCAACACAGCCCTTATCCGCGAGAAGGTCGATATCCTCGACGGCGCCGCACCGGCGGGAGCGGAGGACGAGGCGAATGTTATTCGCAGCAACCGCATCTTTTTAAAACTGCAGCAGCCCGCGCCGGGCCACAAAACCACCACCGAAAAAGTCGTCATCCGCTGCCAGAACATGCACAGCACCATGCGCCTTGCGGCGCGCGTGATGACCGAATTCTACGACTTCGGCTTTTTCGGCCCCCGCGAAGTGCCGTTCGACTGGGACGCCGCCTGGCTGGAAAGCCAGTCGGAATACGAGCGCACCTATAACAACCAAAACTGGGCCGCCGTCTACATTGACGGCAAATCTGTTTTCCGCACCCGCCATTCGCCCTTCACCGACATTATCGAGCAATGCGCGATGCTGAATATTGATGATTACGACCAAACGATGCGCGTGACGCAAGGCGCCTTGAAGCGGGTCGGCAAGGAAGTGCGCATCAACCATGCCACCACCGTTGCCGCCGTCATGACCGATGTGGGCGACCAGATGCGCTGCGGCATTCTGCACCGCACGGATGGCAGGGATGCCGCCGTCAACTTTACCGCGACCGGCGGCGTTGCCGCGGCGCGCGTGCCGCAATCGCTTGGCACGGTGGGGCTGTTACTGGAAGGCCTCAGCCTGCGCCACGCCTTGCGCGGCCTGTCGTCCAAGTCGCGCATCGGTTTTGCGCGCAAGCACACGGAAATGGATGCGCAGCTGACCGCCGCCACCGGCAGGCTCGTCGGCATCGACAAGGCGATACGTGATTTTGAAGCAAATTATGCCGTCAAATACCGGCCGGAAAAGCCGGTCTTTTTCGGCGCCAAAGCAGTCAGGAGTTAAACCATGGACCAGAGCCAGTTCGACCAGATGCTGAAGATGATACAGTCCGACAATGACAGCGATGCGCTGATGGGCCTGCGCGGCTTGCAGGGGTTGTTCAAGCATGACGGTGTTGATTTTGCCGAAGCCATTTCCTTCCTCGTCCAGAACATGGACGCGATGAAGAGCAAATCGCCCACCATCGACAACGCCGCGCCCAAAGCGCCCGCTGCCCGCCCGCCGGTCACCATTTCCGGCATGCCACAATGCCATATGCCGCGCGGCGGCTATATCGAGATTGTGCCGCCCGGTGCGACCACAGGCCTGCAGGTACAGCTGCCGGGCGCCGCCGGTGAAGATGCCGAAAATATTGCCGGCAACTTCAAGGACGCGCTGGTGGCCGCCGCCATCAACAAAAGCCGCTTCAAACTGAAATTGATCGACATGAAAAACGCCAGCGGCGAAGTTGTTGAAACCGCATTGCAGGCCGAATATGAACGCGCCGGGATGACCGCCGTCCGCGTCTGGGCCAATGTGCGCGGCGAAGTTGCGGCGCTGGCAACAGTTTTGCGCAAGGCGCTGGCGACGGCTTTGCCGGATCTGGTTGCCGCTTAAAAATTCTTGATCGCGACCGTCATGCCTTCCGGCGTCGGCAGCAGAATGCCGGTGTAAAGCCTGTCATCGCCAAGGCGCTTGTTGAAGGCGGTCATGGCATCGAAGGCCGTCTTCCGCACACGATCGACCGGTGCTGCAGCATAAACCGCGCCGAATAGAAACGTATTGTCGCCCACAATCAGCCCGCCTTTGCGGATATTTTTTTCCGCCCAGTTTAGATAATTCATATAGTTCAGCTTGTCGGCGTCGATAAATATCATATCGAAAGGCCCCTGCAAGTTCGGCAGCGTTTCAAGCGCATCGCCGGTGCGAAGGTCAATTTTTTTGCCTGTATCGAATTGCGTGAAATGCCCGGCGGCCTTTGCGGCGCGGGTTTCGTCTTTCTCGAGCGTGATGATGTTGCCATCGGCGGGCAGGGCATCCGCCATCCACAATGCTGAATAGCCGCCCAGCGTGCCGATCTCGACAATTTTTTTCACGCCGGAGAGTTTCACCAGCACTTGCAGGAATTTCCCTTCCTGCGGCGAAAGGCTGATCTGGTCGTTGGGGTCGGTCATATTTTCGCGTACGGTCTTCAACGCGTGTGATTCCGCGGCGAAGACCTGCTGGATATAGTCGAATTTATCGGCGTAACTCATGACAGCGGCTTCATGACAAATGTATGAATGAAATAGCCCGCAACCAGCAGCGCAAGCCCCAGGCCGTACAAGCCCCAGAAGCCCAGCTTGATTTCCTTGGCGAACAGGAACGGCACGAAGAACAGCAGCGACAATGGCACCGCCACCAGAATGCTTTTCGCGAATTTGACCGAAGCATCGGCGTTGCTGTACTCCGCATAGGAAAACGCCAGCACCAGCAGCGAGGCCAAGGGCAGGGCGATGATAAACCCCGCCAGCTCCGGCTTTTTATCCGACAGCCATGATGCAAAGGCGATGACCACGGCGGAAATGGCTATTTTTACGGGGAACCAGTACATGATATATTCCTTGCGGTTGATACGAAGCAGAGTAGGGCAGCAGGGGATATCTTTCAAGAATGCGCGTGGTAGTTTTGACAGGGGCGGGGATATCGGCGGAATCGGGCATTCGCACCTTCCGCGCGGCTGATGGGTTGTGGGAAGACCATAAGGTGGAGGACGTGGCCTCGCCGGAAGGCTTCATGCGTGACCCGAAGCTGGTCTACCGCTTTTACAACGAGCGCCGCCGCCAGTTGGCCGAGCCGCAGATACAGCCCAATGCCGCACATGTGGCGCTGGCAAAGCTGGAAGAGCGCCTTGGCGATGATTTTTTGCTCATCACCCAGAACATCGATGATTTGCATAAACGCGCCGGCAGCAAGCGCCTGCTGCCCATGCATGGGGAACTGCGCAAGGCACGCTGCGCCAGCTGCCTTGGCCTCAATGACTGGACGGCGGATTTTGACGGCGCAACGGCCTGCCCCTTATGCGGGGCAAATACCTTGCGCCCCCATGTCGTCTGGTTCGGCGAAATGCCGCTGTATATGGACGAGATTTATCAGGCCATGAGCAGCGCCGATGTTTTTGCCGCCATCGGCACCTCCGGCAACGTCTATCCGGCGGCGGGGCTGGTGGAGGTTGCTAACCGTGTGGGCGCAGAAACCATTGAACTGAACCTCGAGCCGTCAAATCGCGCCAGCGCTTTCGGGCAAGCCCGCTATGGCAAAGCGACGGAGACTGTGCCACTATGGGCAAACGGCATACTGGACAAAATTTCATGACATCAACGCCCCCCGCCATCCGCATCAACGAGCATTCCTACCGCAAGGTGAAGGCGGGCTACCCGTGGGTCTTCCGTTCCGAAGTGCACAACGCCAAGGAAGCAGACGCCATTGCCCCCGGCACGGTGGTTGATTTCACGCGGGAGAAGGGCGATTTCGTGGGCCGCGGATATTACAACCCGAAGCCGCAGCTCGTCGGCCGCATCATGACGCTGAAGACGGAAGAGAAGATCGAGAAATTCTTTATCTACCACCTCATCGAAAGCGCGATGGCCTATCGCAACAAATTATTCGGCCAACCTTTTTACCGCCTGATCCACGCCGAAAGCGACGGCATGCCCGGCCTGATCATCGACCGCTTCGGCGATGTGCTGGTGGCACAGGTCAATACCGCCGGCATGGAAAACCTCTGGCCGCATATTGAAAGCTCGCTCAAATCGTTGCTGAAGCCGAAAGCCATTGTGCTGAAGAACGACACGCCCGCGCGGGAGACCGAAGGTCTGGCGCAGGGCGTCAGCGTCGTCTACGGCGAACTGCCGGCGGATCTGGTGACCATTACCGAAGGCAACGCGCAGTTTGCTGTCGATGTGAAGAACGGCCAGAAAACCGGCTGGTTCTTTGACCAGCGCTATAACCGCGCCTGGGCGGCGGAGCTTGCCAAGGGCGGCTCGCTGCTGGATGTGTTCTGCCATACCGGCGGCTTCGGCATTCACGCCGCGCTGAACGGCGCCTCCAGCGTTACCTTTGTCGATTCATCTTCCGAAGCGCTGCAGATGGTTGACCGCAACACCACCCTGAATAACGTGGCCGCCAAATGCGAGAACATTGAAGGCAAGGCCTTTGACGTCATGGAAAAACTGTCGCACATGGGCCGCAAGTATGATGTCGTCTGCGTTGACCCGCCTGCCTTCGTGAAATCGCGCAAAGACCTTGGCCCCGGCATGAAGGGCTACCAGAAGCTGGCGATACTTGCCGCGCCGCTGGTCGAGCGCAGCGGCTATTTGTTCTTCGCCTCCTGCTCCCACCATGCGGAAGTAAAGGACTTGCTGGAAATTGTCTCCGGCGGCCTCGCCAAATCCGGCCGCCCCTTCCAACTCATCAAAACCGCCGGCGCCAGCCCAGACCACCCCGTGCATCCCATGCTGCCGGAGACAGGATATCTGAAGGCGCTGACGTTCCGGTTTTTGGATTAATTTATCGCCCTCTGGGGAACGGGATTTTATTTATTAATAAGAAACTGGTGTTATGAAACGAGCTCCATGACATCGGTTTAAGCCACCGTCATGGAGATTTTTTTTGAAAAAATTGTTGCGTTGGAACCAGCCTGCCGACCGGACAACTTTTGCCTTTATCGCAATCGTCAGCGGCTTATGTATCGTGCTGCTTCCCGGCGTTGTCAATAATTACCTATTTTCGTCAATTGGCGGCGCCGATAATTCTGCGGCACGCATGGTGCTGCGCGCCCTGTTACTGCCGCTGGGACTTTTTTTGATATGCCTGCCTTTGCTTGCCGTTTCCCGGCGGCGACTTCTTGACCTGGATTTACCGGGTGTTTTGCTGTTTGCCTTCCCCCTCTGGCCTATGAGTATATTGGCTTCAGGCTCGGTCTTAGCTGTCACCATGTTTCCGCTTGGCGGGCAGCAATCTTTTTCGAGAAACCCAGATTTCTGGTTAGGCGTTGTCGAATTTTTATTCCTGCTTCTTGTTCCTGGCCATACCGACGGCGGCCCGCCGAAGGTAAATTTTTTTGGCTCTCTACAAAAACTGGTGGAATGCAAAAGCAGGATTGATGCGCAGCAATTTAGAAAAAGCGCTTTTTGGCTCATTATAATCGTGATTGGCCTTTCTATAAGTTCCTTTGGATACTGGAAAGGGCTCAGCTTTCAATTTTTCCAATATTTTTTATTCTTGGCAAGAATGGCGGCAGGTTTTTTAACGCTGGTCCTGACGTCACAAGTTATCCGGCGTCTTAACGATCTTGGGCACGGATATTTGTGGGCGGCCTACTTTCCTATTTTTTTTCCGCGCCTTGCCATCACAATCGGGCAGCTCCCGTGGTTTCTTTTGCATTGGAAAATATTTTCACCCGCCTTTGATTTATTTGGGGGGTATGGTCTTTTCCGGTATGTCTATATCGCTGGAACGGTCTGGATTGTTTATTTTCTTGCTTGCCTCATGTCGGTAAAAAGCGCCGAGCTGGGCGCGCATACTTCTGTAAGCGAAAATATGGGTGATATGAACTATGGCAGAAGTGCATTCATTACACCCGGCAAGGTAGCGCTTGCAGCGCTGGCAATCATCCTTGCGGCGCTGAACGTGCATAAGGCGAATCATCCATTTGAATATTACCGTTACCGCATGGTCGTCACCGTTGAAACGCCGGAGGGACTTAAAACCGGTTCTGCGGTCAGGCAGGGCAATTTCGAGGAGGGTTCGGGGAGGCCCGCGAGCTGGGCGGTCGGCGAAGCCGTTATGGTCGATTTGGGGTTCCGTGGAGTTTTGTTTGCGCAGATCGACAATTCAAACATTGGCGATGGTGTTTCTTATACCGCCAAGCGTGACCTGAGCGGATTTGGAAAAAAGGACACGCCGGTCGGGACAAGATGGGTGTTATCGCCTGAAGACTATCCTGAACTCGTCATGTTCACGGACGTAAGCAATCCCAAAACTATGCAGCGGCTTCTGGAGAGGAGCGGAAACAGTTGGGGGAGAGAGCCGGTAAAAATTACCGACCATTTCGAGGAAATGTTCGGCGCCGGCGTGAAGCTAAAGGAAATAACTTTAGAAATTACAGATTCCGATGTAACGACAGTCATTGAGAAAAAGCTGCCTTGGCTTTCCTGCGGGTCACAGGAAAAAAACTACACGCATGGACAGATATTTGACTCAGGTTCCTTTAAAAGGCAGCCGAGAGGTTATTACCTTGAGAAAATGAAATCATCCAAGAAGGAAGCGGAAACGCCCGCCTGCATCGCGTTTCACGAGCAATGGGCGGCCTATGATCGTAAAAAATTTCAGGATGATCTCCAGCACTGGCGTCAATTGGCTGATTCAGGCAACGCGGAAGGTCAGTTTGAAACGGGAAATCTAATTGCGAAAGGTGACGGGCATGACATAAAGCCCAACCGTGCGGAAGCCGTCAAATGGTACATCGCCGCAGCGAATCAGGATTACCAGGATGCACAAGCTAAGCTTGCGGGAGCCTACATATCTAAGTATGAGGGCGTCGAGGTAAATTGGCAGGAGGCCTATTTCTGGGCAAACCTCGCGTTCTTGGGAACGGGTGGGCACGCGGCGAACAACTTAAGTGGCGTATTGGACTTGGCGCCCAGCCATATAACGCCGGAACAAATGGCAGCGGTGGAATTGCGCGTCGTGCAATGGAAACCGGTACGCGCGCCAGACGCAGCGGCCCCCGTCGCGGATATTCCGCTCTTGTCCGAAAAGTTGTTCGGTGCCGCCTATGAGGGACGCGGCGGAGAAATAATAAAGCTGCTCGTGGACAGGGGCGCAGATGTTAACGTCAAAAATTCTGGCGGCATGACGCCGCTGATGATGGCGTCAACGAAAGGAAACGTGGATGTCGTAAATGCACTGCTTGAAAAGGGTGCGGACATTAACGCGCGGGATAGCCACAAGCGGACGGCATTATTTATGGCGGCCCGGGGCGGGCATGGCAATGTTGCCAAAATACTTCTGGATAAAGGTATAGACGTCACGGCAGTGGATAAAGATGGCCACACCGCACAGCAGGAAGCAAAGAATAGCAACCAGCCGGGCGTAATGACGTTGATAGACGGTTATCTTAAAAAGTAAGGATGTCGGCGTTCATGTTTCTGGATTAAATTGTTCCCGTTTCCGGATTGATCTGCATATTGTCGAGCCAGAAGACGTCACCGAAGGCTTTTACGGGCAGGCGGTTGGCGATGTATTGGGTGAGGGCATCCAGCGCGCTTTCGGGCCAGGGCGGGTTGATGATGGCAACGCCGGTGCCCATCATGCGGTAGCCTTCCTGCGGCGGCACATCGAGGCGGATTTCGCTGACCATGACATCTTTGATTTTTGAATTGCGGAGGGCGGTGAGCATGCGTTGATGCCCGCGCGCTTCCAGCATCGGGTACCAGATCATGAAGACGCCCTGCGGCCAGCGTTTCCACGCCTGATACAGCTGCTTCGCAAGGAAGTCATATTCGGTTTTGATTTCATACGACGGGTCGACGATGACAAGGCCCTTGCGATCCGCCAGCGGCATCATATCCACCAGCGCCTGAAAGCCGTCGCCCTTGATGACGTCGGTGTTGGGAAAGCCCGCCATGTTTTTTTCAAGCTCGGCGAATTCGCCGGGGTGGAGTTCCGTGCAAATGAGTTTATCAGACGGGCGCATCATTTCCCGCGCGATGACGGCGGAGCCGGGGTAGGTTTCCAGCTGGCCGTCGGGGTTATACTTCTCGACGATTTCTT
>JBBQWK010000058.1:0-7979 GCA_038210695.1 Alphaproteobacteria bacterium | reverse complement strand
CCGAACTGGCGGAACTGCGCCGCAAGCGTCAGGCGGAAATTGATACTATTCAAAACTACGAACGCGACACGGCCCTCTGCCCCGGCCAGTTTCCCAAATTCGATGGTCAAAAATAGGAATTCAGCATGTTCGGCATTGGCTCCCTCACTCTGCCCGCCGCCTATCTCCTCGCAGGTTTCAGCGGCTGTCAGGGTATCGGCCCCGCCACCGTCGATGTGCACCTCACCTATACCGAACCACCCTATTACACCGATATGAGCTCCGCGGAATTAACCTCGGGTTTCGCCAATAACCCCGATTCAACGCTGACAACCGATGGCAACTGGATGATCGGTGGCCTCACCCTCAGCCAGCTAACGGGGCAATATGGTGTCAATTTCCGCACGGTTACATACCCCGGCGGGCAGGTCTGCCTTGGCGTCAGTGAAGTCGACATGGATATCGTCTACACACCCGTCATTTACATCGCCAAAGATTTTCTGCATCAGCAGTGCCAATACACCGTCACCCACGCGCATGAACAAAAACACGTCGCGACAGACCTTGAGACCATCAACGACTTTACGCCCCAGCTGAAACAGCAGTTACGGGATTTTGTTGATAGCCTCGGCGTTCAAGGCCCCATGACCCAGGAAGAAGCGCAAGAAGCGCAGCAATCGATCACGCAGGCTGTTGACGAAGCAGCGGCGCCAATTGTGCAGCAGCTCATTGACCTGCGCCGCGAACGGCAGGGCGCGATTGATACCATTGAAAATTACAAGCGCGAAACCGCTTTATGCCCCGGCGAATTCCCCAGCTTTAGCGGTGAGCAATAATGGTGCTGCTGCCTTTACCTTTGTTCCTTGCCAAGATGTATACTCTGGCGCAGTTAACGGTATGCCCCTTGCCGGACGCCGCACCACATGTCGACTTTCAATTTTTACCGGAAAAGCCAATCTATATTACAGAAGCGCCCTCCGCTGCGCTTGGCGCGGCCATGAAAGGCAACGTTGATTCCACAATCGCCACGGACAGCCGATGGAAAGTAGGCGGACTTGAAGAAGGGCCGATCGAGCCTGAATTTCACATGCAGTTTGAAACGGTGAATGATGGCAGCTCCATCTGCATTTTTCTCAGCAATATCCAGTTCACGTTGCACTACCGCCCGACCATTTTCATCGCCAAAGAGAACAAGCCGCTGGAATGCCGCTTCAAGGTTGTGAAACTGCACGAGGAGCGCCACGTCGCAACCGACCTCAAGACAATCAACGAATATGTGCCGAAGCTGCAGATGGAATTATTGTGGTATTTGCGTTCACTTGGCATGCAAGGCCCCTTCCCCATGAGCCAGCGCGATACCCAGATACAGGAAATGGCCAAAAATATCGGCAAAGCGCTGCGCCCGATTGTCGGGAAGCTGATTGATACCCGACGCGCGCGTCAGGGTATGATCGACACGGTCGAGAACTATAAACACGAATCCAGCCTATGCCCCGGCGAATTCCCGAGTATTGAAGAGCTTGAAAAGGAAGAAGCGGATACCCCGCCTAAACCCTGATTCAAATTGGTTGATATATCCATAAAGCCGTGTTAATTTCCGCCCATGAAAAGCAAAACAGTACATATCATCGGCGCCGGCATGGCGGGTTCAGAAGCAGCCTGGCAGATTGCATCTGCCGGTATTCCGGTCATCCTCCATGAAATGCGTCCCGTGCGCATGACGGAAGCGCATAGCACCGAAGGCTGCGCCGAGCTAGTCTGTTCCAACTCCTTCCGCTCCGACGATTTTGAATACAACGCTGTCGGCTTGCTGCATGAAGAAATGCGCCGCGCCGATTCAATTATTCTCTCTGCCGGCGATAAGCACAAGGTTCCTGCCGGCTCCGCCCTCGCCGTTGACCGCGACCTGTTTTCGCAGGAAGTCACCGCCCGCCTGAAGGCGCATCCGCTGATCACCATCGAGCGCGGCGAAATTGACGGGCTGCCGCCGGCTGAATGGGAAAGCGTTATCATCGCCACCGGCCCGCTAACGTCGCCAGCTCTTTCCAAGGCCGTGCTTGAACTGACAAACGAAGAAAGCCTCGCCTTCTTTGACGCTATTGCACCGATTGTTTTCCGTGAATCCATCAACATGGAAAAAGCCTGGTTCCAGTCCCGCTACGACAAGCCCGGCCCCGGCGGCACCGGCAAGGACTATATCAACTGCGCGATGGATAAAGACCAGTACTATGCCTTTATCGATGCGCTGGTTGGCGGAGATAAAACCGAATTCAAAGAGTGGGAAAAGAACACACCGTACTTCGAAGGCTGTCTGCCGATTGAAGTCATGGCGGAACGTGGCAAGGATACGCTGCGTTACGGCCCGATGAAGCCAGTCGGCCTCACCAACCCGCACACCGGCACGCGTTCCTACGCCGTCGTGCAGCTGCGGCAGGACAATGCGCTGGGCACGCTTTACAACATCGTCGGTTTTCAGACCAAACTGAAATACGCGGCGCAAAGTAGCGTGTTTAAAATGATCCCGGGTCTCGAGAATGCAGAATTCGCACGTCTTGGCGGCATTCACCGCAACACCTTCCTCAACAGTCCCAAGCTGCTGGATGGCATATTACGCCTCAAAGCCCAGCCGCGTCTCCGCTTCGCAGGCCAGATCACGGGATGCGAGGGTTATGTTGAAAGCGCCGCCGTTGGCCTGATGGCCGGCCGTTTTGCGGCGGCTGAAATTCTCGGGCAGCCGGTTGAAACACCGCCTGTTACCACCGCCATGGGCGCCTTGCTCAGCCATATCACGACAGGCGCGGATGCGGAGACTTTCCAGCCGATGAACGTCAACTTTGGCCTTTTCCCGCCGCTCGCCGATGAAAAAATTCATGGTCGCGATCGCAAAAAAGCGCTTTCGGTGCGTGCGCTGGATGATTTTGACGGCTGGCTGCAGAAGCGTAAAGCTGCTGCTTAAAACAGGCTGCGCCACCAAAGCCGAAGCGCCATAAACGGCGGTTGCCGCATCAGGTAAACTTTATAACCAGCCCGTTCGATTTCGCGAAGGTACATGGCCGCCATTTGCGCATGGGTGCCGATAATGCCCGGCTGACGCGGCAGGCCTGACAGCTTTCGTTTTGCCTCATCCACCACCGCTTTAACAATCGGGATAAGTTTGTCGAGATCTTTGCCCTCGTATAGCGCATATTTATCGGTCTCGGCCTTATGCAGCAGGTCCTCCGGCAAATAGCAGCGGCGCTGTACCAAATGCAATGGCGTTGCGCGCAAAATACCTGTCAGCGCATAAGCTGTTCCGACACGCTGGAAAACATCATCGCTGGCTGTATCACCTGTCATGCGCGCCGCGAGCTTGAGCAGCGGGGTCGACGTATAATCTGCGTAATTTGCCATGCCCTGGAGCGAGGAAGGCAAACGGTCTTCCAAATCGAATTCGCGGCCGTAAATCAACGCTTCGAGAAGCTCCTTCGACAGGCCGAATTTGCCGATGGCTTCCGCCAGCGGCTCCATCACCTGATGTTTGGGCGAAGTCTTGCCCTCAAACATGCCGGTCAGAGCGTCTCGCCACCATTGCAGGCGGATAAGGCCGAGTGTGGTTTCCGTCACCACTTCGCGTGTCTTGGCAATTTCGTAGTTGAAGGCGTAAAGCGCGAATAGCGCCGGTCGCGCGGCTGGCTTTGCCAGTAGCGTCAAAAGGAAACGGTCCGGATCATGTTTCCGGACCGTTTCACCGCAATAGCCTAAAGCATCATTAGTGATGGTAATTGTCCGCCCAGAAGAAGTTGCCGGATTTCGGATCCGTCGTGCCCGGTTTCTGGCGCGGCAGGACCAGCTTCGGGTCCATCAGAAAGCTGCGATAATAGCCGGTGGGGAAGATGTGATAACGGGACTCCAACTCAACAG
The DNA here is from genome assembly GCA_038210695.1 of Alphaproteobacteria bacterium. Classification (GTDB taxonomy): domain Bacteria; phylum Pseudomonadota; class Alphaproteobacteria; order Micavibrionales; family UBA2020; genus JAPWJZ01. Next base: position 4,100 of record JBBQWK010000058.1, on the reverse strand, counting down.
AGTCGATAATGCTCAGGAACAGGCCTGCATAACGCTCATACATATTCTGGCTGGAAGAACAGGTGACTTCATAGCGGTTCGGGCCGTAGATGCTGGCAAGCATAATGCCGCGCATCCGCTCGACGCCATTGCCGGTGTCCTGGTCGAAGGTCACGTTAACAGCGGTCGCGTCGCCCTTGCCGCCCATGCTGGCGGGGTCGTAAAACGATTCAATCTTGGCATTGTTGAACTGGCTGACTTCCTTGTCCCAGAAGTCGCGGTTCAGGGTTTCGCTCACCGCACGGTCCAGTAGATATTTCGGATAAACTTTTAAGCGTCCGTCTTTTTGCACCTGCATGCGGCATGTCGCGCGGTCCTCGATCAGCGGGCCGGCGATGCGCAGACGGGTATAAACGTCATCATCAGTCTGGATACGCCAGACATCAGGATAGGAGATCGTGTAATCATTAACTTCGTCTTTCCAGACGAAAGTATCTGCCTTGGCAGCGGTTGCGAAAACCGTCAGCAAAACCGCGAAAACGACAAAACCAAGAATCTGGCGCATTCAAAAACTCCCCTAAAGCCGCATAGGGCGGCACAGCGTTGATTGTGCCGTGTTTTTTACCGTTTGGGAATAGGAGTTTAGCGGCGTTAATGGCTGTTTTTCGCTGTCCTTTTCTGTATCATGGAAAACCTAGAGCGGCATTGGCGTCCATACGAATAAATTATGAAAAAAACCGAAAATATAACCACGGCCGCCCTCATCCTTGCTTCCAGCATTCTGCTGTCCCGCATTCTGGGTTATCTGCGTGAAATGTTGCTTGCCTATAAATTTGGCGCCAGTGCCACGACCGATGCTTTTTACGCGGCTTTTCAAATACCGGACCTGCTGAACTATTTCCTTGCGGGCGGGGCGCTTTCCATCGCCTTCATCCCTCTCTATAACCGCGTGCTCGCAAAAAGCGGCGACAAGGCCGCTAATGACCTGATGGCAAACGTGCTTGGCACCTTGGGGCTTATCGTTGTCGTCCTGACCGGCTGCCTATGGGTTAAGGCTGAAGCGCTGGTGCGCTTCCAGTTTCCGAAGTTCGATGCCGATACTGTTGCCCTCACCGTCCGGCTCACGCGCATTGTGTTGCCGGCACAGATTTTCTTTATCAGTGGCGGTATTATTCAGGCCGTGCTGATGGCCCATAAAAACTTTCATGCTGCCGCCCTCGCGCCCCTTATTTATAATGCCTGCACAATTTTGGGTGGATATTTTTTATATCCGTCCTGCGGCATTGCGGGTTTTGCAATTGGCACACTGGTGGGCAGTATTCTCGGGCCTTTCCTGATGCCCATTGTTTTCAGTTACCGGCATATACCGCTGCGGCTGCGCCTGAAGCCGCGGGAGCGTGATTTTATTATCTACCTCGCCATGGCAGCCCCTCTCATGTTCGGCCAAACGCTGCTGACGCTCGACGAATGGTATGGCCGCTGGTTTGGCGCTTTGCTGACGACAGGCTCGGTAGCGCATATTTCTTATGCACGCCGCCTTATGCAAGTGCCGATCGCCGTGATTGGCCAAGCCGTCGGAGCGGCAGCCCTGCCGACGCTGGCACGCTTCTGGGCGGAAGACCGCATTCGTGAAATGAACGAAGTTTTGCTGCAAACGCTTAAAACCGGACTTGCCCTATCGGTGCTCGCCAGCGCCGGATTTTTCGCGGTGGCCCAGCCGCTGGTAGCTCTGGTTTATGAACATGGCGCCTTTACCGCCGGCGATGGCCTCACCGTCAGCGCCCTCACGGCCATTTTCGCATTTGCGATTCCGGGATGGATTTTGCAGCAAATTTCCATCCGCGCGTTCTATGCCCGCGGCGATACGTGGCGACCGATGATATTGGGGACAATTCTTTCGCTTGCCGTTATTCCGCTGTATATGTCGCTTGCCAAATCTTTCGGAGTTGACGGATTGGCGCTTGCGGGCGCAATAGGTATGACGGTGAATGCGCTAGCGACCCTTGCCTTCGCCCGTTATCGCCACAGTGCGCCAGAGATGAAACCTCTGCTGGCCGTCTTCGCCAGCAGCATCTGCATAGCTGTTCCATCGGCTCTTGCAGCGCTGACGGTGCTTTATCTGCGCCCCCAATTCTGGGAGTTGACTGGTTATTCGCACAAACTCATCTCCGCTATCGATCTTTTTGCCGCGGGTGCAGCGTTTGCCAGTATCTCCCTGCCGTGCATTTTCCTGTTTGGGGAGCAAGGCCTGAAGGGCTATTTCCGCAAAATAATGTTTAAGATTTTGAGGCGTCCGGCATGACAAACGACATTTGGTTTTTTATTGGCGCAGGTTTCGTTGCTCAGATGATCGACGGTTCGCTTGGCATGGCCTACGGGGTCACGGCGTCAAGCCTGCTGCTTGGACTCGGATTGCCCCCCGTCACCGTCAGCGCAACCGTGCATGCAGCCGAATGTTTTGCGACAGGAGCCTCAGCCATATCGCATCACGCTTTCGGCAACGTACGCAAGCAGCTGTTCAAGCAGCTGGTCGTTCCGGGCGTCGTGGGTGCCGTTATCGGCGCGTATATCCTGACGCAACTGCCGGGGGAGAAAATCAAACCTTATATCGCAGGATATCTCCTGCTGATGGGTATCGTCATTATTGGTAAAGCCTTCCGCAAGATTCCGCCGGCGGAGGTAACGAAACACATCATGCCACTTGGCTTCTTCGGCGCATTTATTGATACGATCGGCGGCGGCGGCTGGGGGCCGATTGTCGCTTCCAACCTTATCGCCCGCGGCAACGACCCTCGAGAAACAGTTGGTAGCGTCAATGCTGCCGAGTTCTTTGTAACCCTCGCGGGATCTATTACTTTCCTGCTGACGGTAGGCGTTACAAACGTCATGGCCATTGCCGGCCTTGCTATCGGCGGCGTGGCCGCAGCGCCCATCGCGGCGTATTTGTGCAAACGCATCCCCACAAAGCCTTTTATGATCGGCGTCGGTATCCTCATTATCTGTCTTAGCATCAGGAATATCTTGAAATGAAAAACAGCAACAAGGAGTCCGGCTGGTTCGGATATACAAAGGTCGCGCCGGAGGAAAAAACCCGCCGCGTCGTTGGCGTGTTTGATTCCGTCGCGGCCAGTTACGATGTGATGAACGATATCATGTCGGGCGGCGTTCACCGCTTGTGGAAAAACCGCTTTGTGCAGCTGATGCAGCCGCGCGCTAGCAAAACCCTGCTCGACGTTGCAGGCGGCACCGGCGATATCGCGTTCCGTTATCGGAAAAAGGCCGGCCCTGAAGCGGATATCACGGTTTTCGACCTTAACCGCGAGATGCTGAAAGTCGGCAAATCCCGCGCGCTCGACCGCGGCTACCTGACCGGATTTCGCTGGAGTGACGGCAATGCTGAAGAGCTGCCGTTCAAGGACAATAGCTATAACCTTTATTCCATCGCCTTCGGACTGCGTAACGTGACCCGCATTGATAATGCACTAACGGAATCTGCGCGCGTTTTGAAACCGGGCGGCCGCTTTTTCTGCCTGGAGTTCAGCCACGTCAAAAACGATGCCTTCCGTAAAATTTACGACGCATATTCGTTCAAAGTTATCCCCAAAATGGGTGAGCTTGTGGCGAAAGACAGGGAAAGTTACCAGTACCTCGTCGAAAGTATCCGCCAGTTTCCCAAACAATCGGAACTTGCTGACCGCATGGAAACAGCGGGCTTCGAACAAGTAAAAGTCATCGACCTTCTCGGCGGCATTGCCGCAATTCATATTGGTATCAAGCTTTAACAGGAGAATAAAAAATGTCAAAAACAGTCGCCGTCGCCATCAACCAATTGCCGCATTTCAGCGGCCTCAACATGCCCAAATACGCAACCGACCTTTCTGCCGGCGTTGACCTTGAAGCCGCCATCGACACCCCGATTGTTCTTAAACCTGGCGAGCGGCAGTTGATTGCCACGGGCCTCGCCGTCGCCCTGCCGGAAGGCTACGAGGCGCAGATCCGCCCCCGCTCCGGCCTTGCCTTCAAAAACGGCGTTACGGTTTTGAATTCCCCCGGCACAATCGACGCCGATTACCGCGGCGAAATTAAGGTTATCTTGGCCAACCTTGGCACGGAGACTTTCA
>JBBQWK010000057.1:0-8190 GCA_038210695.1 Alphaproteobacteria bacterium | reverse complement strand
CAAGAAAAAAGGCTTCGCGCTGACAGCGCCGAAACAGGAAGGCGGCAGGTCTTACCTGTTCGTCGCCCTGCCGGAAAACGAACAGCTCGACCGCATCGGCAACGCCATGTACGAGGCGGGCGTGCCCGTCGCGGGCTTCGGCCTGCTACCGCTGGAATCCACCGGCCTCGTCGCCGAGCTCGCCGACAAGCTTTTCGCCGGCCGCGGTAAAAAATCCCGCTGGGCGATGATCATCGGCCAGCATGAAACCGGCGGTCTCCGCCAGGTCGTCATCAAGGACGGCAACCTTGCGCTGACGCGTCTCACCCCCACCTCCGAAGCCGGCGGTTCCGGCACCGGCTGGGTCGAGGAAGTGACGCGCGAATTCAAGGCGACGCTGACCTATATTTCCCGCTTCGGCTATACCGAGGCAGACGGGCTTGATGTCGTCATTGTCTGCGGCGACATTGAAAAGCAGTTCTTTGATGCCAAGGCCATGCCGGTCACCAATTTCCAGTGCGTCAACGTTGCGGAAGCCTTGCGCGCCATCGGCACCAAATCCTTCGGCGTCGACAAGGGCAACTTCTCCGACGCGCTGCATGCCGCCTGGGCCGCTAAAAAAGGCGGCCTCAAGCTTTCCGTCCGCGTCCCCAGCATTCACCGCATCCAGGCGCCGCGCCTTGCCGCGCGCGCGGGCACAATTATTCTGGCGCTCGCCGTCGTCGGCCTCGTCGGCCTTCTGGCGCTCAGCATCAAGGACTATGCGGGCATGGAAAGCGACATCGGCGACAAGGAAAACCAGAAGACCATGCTCGACCGCGAGTACGAGCAGGAGTCAAAAGCCTTCGACGGTCTCGAGATGAAGCCGGATGCCGTCAAATCCGTCATGGACGTCAAAAAACAGCTCGAGAACAACACGCTGAACCTGCGGCACGAGCTGCACACGCTGAAAAACGCGCTCCCCAGCGATGTGCGCATCGAAAGCCTGAAGGTTGACCATCAGGCAAGTCTGGGGCTGAAACTGGGCAGCGCCGGCGGCACCTCGACCGGTGCGCCCGCGCCCGACCCGAACGACAAGGGTAAGGTGACGCTCAACTTCAAGTTCTCCCTGCCGCCCGGCATGCCGCTGGAGCAAAAAGTGACGCGCACGGAAGACCTGCAGAAAACGCTGACGGAAGCTTTCAAGGGCTATGACGTCCGCATCATCCACCAGTTCGAGGATGTGAGCCGCACCGGCAACTCGACCGGCACGCTTGGCGACACGGGCGCCACGACGGCGACCAAGGATGACGGCTTGGCCGAGTTCGAGCTGAAAGGAGCCCCGCTATGATCAAGATGATCGGCATCAAGCGCCTGATCCTGCTGGGCATACTTCTTGGCATCAACATCGCGCTGGTTGTGGCCTATTTCTTCGTGGTCGAGCCCATGCGCAGTTCCGCGCAGGAAAAAAGCGACGGCATCAGCGCCGATATCACCTCGCTGCAGGGCAAAATCCAGAACACCAAGCAGGACCTCGCCGACTTCAAGCGCGACCTGCCGAAGTTCAAGGAATTGCAGGGCAAGGGCTTTATGTCGACGCAAGACCGCTTCCAGCTCAGCCGCGACCTGAACGATGTCCGCAACGCGGCGGCGCTTGCCGGCTTCTCCTTCACCGTAGACGACATCAAGAAAGTCGACAACGCAGAAGCGCAGGCCGCGCAGGAACAGTTGATTCTGAGCCGCCTCACGGTTGATAACGTGACCTCCATCCTCGACCTCAATTTCTATGACTTCATCGACAAGATGCAGTCGATGTTCCCGGCGCATGTCCGCGTCGAGAATTTCTCGATCGAGCGCAAGGATCCGGTCACTCAAGCGACGCTGCAGAAAATCGCCGCCAAGCAGCCGGTCAGCCTGTTTACCGCCAAAGCCACCTTCGACTGGCTGACAATGATTCTGCTGCCGCCGCCCGCTGCCGCCACCCCGCCGGGAGGACAGTAACCATGGCTCAAGCCCTTTCCCGTCTTCTGCGCGTTCTGGCTGTGCCGGCGTTGCTGGCCATCAGCGCTATGCCCGCGCATGCGCAAACCGCGCTGCAAACCGGGCAGTCCCTTCTTTCCGCCGCCAACGGCCCGCAGGTTGAGCCCACCGGCGAAGCTGTGACGCCAACGGCAGGCACACCTGCAACTGTCCCCCCCGCTGCGGCTCCTGCTGCTGGCACGCCCGCTGCCGTAACGCCTGCGCCGGCCGGCACAGCTGCTGCGACCGTGGCACCCGACCCGTCCGCGGGACATATCATCAAGGCGACCGACCCGACAAAGCCCGCCATCGATGTGCCGGGTGCCGAAAAAGCCCTTGGTTCGCTTGACGAGCCTTTTCTGCAATCCTTCTTCCTGACACCGCTTGACCTTGTCGCGCTGCAGCGCGCGGTTGCAGGGCAGGTGTCCGCCGTCGGCCCCGGCGGCGCGGCAAATCAGGAAATTCCGCAGGTACGCAAAATCACCCTGTCGGGCGTTGCATATAAAAATGCCGGCGACTGGATCGTGTGGATCAACGGCCACAAAATCGCCCCCGGCAACACCATGAGCGAAATCATCGACATCAAGGTGGAGCGTGATCTTGTCCACCTGAAATGGTTCGACATCGGCCTCAACGGCATCATCAACATCACGCTGCGCCCCCACGAAACCTATGACATCGTGACCGGCGTGCTGTTGCCGGGAGGGCCGTAATGACTGCCGTTGCCGCCGCCGCACATCCGCAAAACGCCGCTGCCGCCATCCGCATCAATAACGTTGCGGCGGACTACGGCCACGGCCCCGTGATCGAGAACATCACGTTTGATATCCGCGCCGGCGAAACCTTTGGCCTTATCGGCCTCAACGGCGTTGGCAAGACGACGCTGATCAAGATCATCCTCGGCCTCATGGAAGCGTCCAAGGGCTCGGTCGAAATTTTCGGCAAGCAGATCCTTGATCCCGAAAGCAAATCCAAAATCGCCTACCTGCCGGAAAAGTTCGAGCCGCCGCCTTTCCTTTCGGGTCTCGAGTTCGTCAAATTCTCGCTCGCGCTTTATAACCGCGGCTTCAGCGAGGAAGAAGTTTTAAAGGCCGCCGACCGCGTGTCCCTGTCGCGCCCCGCCGTGCGCCGCCGCGTCAACACCTATTCAAAAGGCATGCGCCAGAAGACGGGGCTTATCGGCACCTGGCTCACGCAATGCCCGCTGCTCATCCTCGACGAGCCGATGAGCGGCCTTGACCCGCTTGCGCGCGTGCTGGTCAAGGACGAGATTATCGCCTGCCGCGACAAGGGCATGACGGTTTTTCTCAGCTCCCACATTCTGTCCGACATGGATGAAATCTGCGACCGCATCGCGGTCATCCACGACGGCCAGCTCCGCTTTACAGGCACGCCGCAGGAACTCAAAACCAAAACCGGCCAGGAATATCTCGAGCGCGCCTTCCTCAAGACAATCGAAGGTTCAAAAAGGGTCTACGAATCATGAAACTTTTCGGCAAAAAAAACGACGAAGCTCCCGAAGCCGTCACCGATGCGGAAACGACCGACATGGGCGAAAGCGCGCATGAAGAAGGCCAGGAAGGTTTTGATGCCGGCCTCGATGAAATCGAAGGCGCGCAAGGCACGCAGCTTTCCGCCCCCTCCCGCAAAGCCGGCGGTGTCGGCGGCGGCAGCAAGAAAAACCTGATTATCCTTGGCGGCCTTGGTCTTGTCGCTGCGCTTGGCGTCGGCGGTTATTTCTATATGAACAGCATGTCGTCGACGCCGGAGCCGATGAATATCGCAGCTTCCGTCCCGCCGCAGCCAGCGCCCGCTGCCGCTGTGACGCCCGCGACCGACCCGCTGGCGACCGCGCCTGCTATGCCCGCTGCGACTGCAGCCAATCCGCTCGGCGCGCCACCGGCCGATGAAGCCAATGCGCTGCCGGCGACCGCCGTCGCCGCTGGTGCCGTCGCCCCCGCACCCGGCACTGTTCCCGCCACCATGCCGGCCGCAGGGCCGGAGGAAAACGCGCCGGATATGCCGTCATCCGCGCTGTCAACACCGCCCGGTCCCGCCGGTGCCGCGCCTGCAACACCGCAACAAACGCCTGAAGCGCAAGCCGCGCAGCTTGCCGCCAAAAATATCGCAGCCGGCGGCGCGCCCGCCATCCCCGGTGCCGACCTGCCGCTGCCCTCCGACGCCAATGCGCCGAAAGTGCCGCTGGGCGGCACGCCCGTTGTGGCACCTGCTATTCCCGGCACACCCGCGTCTGTGAATGCGGCTTCCACCGCTGGCGCGAAAGTTGAAACCGGCGAAGCTGCGCCTGCCTGGGCAACCCCCGGTGCCGCGCCCGCGCCCAACACCACAACTCCCGGCGGCGCCAAAACAACCGCGCCGACCGATGCGGAACTTGCAATTGTGCAGAACGCCGCCGTGATCGACCAGCTGAGCCAGCCGGCAAAAGCCGCAGCGAAGCCTGCGACCGCGCCAACCGGCGCGCCGTTTGACCCGAACGCGCCGAAGCCCGCGGTCAGCGATTCGATGAAGACAGTCGAGCAGCTGCTGGAAACCCCCGCCATCATCCGCCCCGTGCCGAACGGCTACGTCACCGTGCGCAAGGAGAGCGATGCCGGCGATATCGACAGCCGCCTGATCGCCGCGCGCACGGCCCTTGCCGAAAACCGCAACCCTGCCGCGCTGCAGCTGTTTGACGACCTGCACCAGACCTACCCCAAGGACAAGCGCATCATGATGGGCCGCGCTGTCGCGCTCCAGAAAATGGGCCAGACCGATGACGCCCTTGCGGCGTATGAGGACGTGCTCAACCGCGATCCGAAAAACCTGCAGGCGCTGACCAACATGCTGGGTCTGCTGAAAGCGAAAGACCCGCAACTGGCGCTCGAAAAACTCGTCCAGCTGCATGACGCCTATCCCTATCAGGCGGATATCACAGCCCAGCTCGGTGTTGCCTATGCCGCCACCGGCGCTTATCCCGAAGCTGCCAAATATCTTGATATGGCCGACAGCCTGAAACCCGGCAGCGGCTATGTCATGTATAACCGCGCCGTGCTGTATGATAAAATGGGCCGCAACAAGGACGCCGCCTTCCTTTATCGCCAGATCCTGCGCATGTCGGCTGACGGCACGCTTGACCAGCAACTGCCGATCGAGATTATCCGGAGACGCCTCTCCTCCCTCAACTAATCGCGAGGGCGGGGGATCATGATAGCGGAGCCGAGCTTCAGCGATTTGCTGTTTTCAAACGCGGTTTTCCTGCCGCTGACGGTCATTCTCGGGCTCATCTTCGGCAGTTTCGCAACCGCGCTGTCCTACCGCCTGCCGCGCGATATTTCCATCGTCAGCAAAGCGCGGTCCAGCTGCCCGTCCTGCAATCACGACCTCTCGTTCATTGACCTCGTGCCGGTTTTCTCGTGGCTTTTTTTGCGCGGCCGATGCCGTTTTTGCAAGGCGCCCATCGGCTGGCGCTACCCGCTGATCGAGCTTGCGACGCTGGCCTTGTGCCTGTTGTTCTACTGGCGCTTCGGCCCGTCGCCCTTCACGCTGTTTTTGCTGCCGCTGGCGCCGGTCATCACCAGCATCATCGATATTGACCTGCATTATAAAATCATTCCCGACGGGCTGAACCTGTCCATCCTCGGCCTCGGCTTTGCGGCGCTTTTCGCCGCCATGTTCCTCGGCGGCTTGCGGCCGGATGACGCGCTGGCGCTCGGCCTGCAGGCGGCGGGCGGCGCGTCGTTGTACGGTTTCGGCTCGGTCGTTCTGCGGCAGGGCGTGATGCTGGCGCTCAAAAAAGAGCCGCTCGGCTGGGGCGATGTGAAGTTTTTTGCCGTCGCCGGCTTCTGGCTGGGGCTTAATCCTGATTCTCTGGCCTATTTCATGTTTGTTTCGGGTGTTTCGGGCATCCTTCTGGCGTTAATCTGGCGGAAAGTGAAACAGGAGCGCGAATTTCCCTTCGGCCCCGGCATCATTGCCGCCTTTGTCGTCATGCTGCTGTGGCAGGGCCCCTGTTTCTGGCCGCTGCAATAAGAATGACGCAATCAAGAATAAGGCGCATATGGGAAACGATAATTTACCGTTTTTTCAGGGTATTTGCGCTATCGTATGAGGGTGGCATCCGCCCGTCCGTTCTGGCCGGGTGATGGTTTTTGGGTAAATTTTGAGGGGGCTAAAAGCCGTGGAAATCACTGAACTGCTTAAATTCATGCTCGACAACAAGGCGTCCGACTTACACCTTGCCGCCAACAACCCCCCGATCGTGCGTATCGACGGCGACCTGCAGCGCATCAAGACCGACGTTCTGACCGGCGACATCATCCGCACCATGCTCTTCTCCGTCATGACGGAAGAGATGCGCGCCATTTACGAGCGCGACATGGAGCATGACTTTGCTATCGCCCTCGGCACCGAAGCCCGTTTCCGCGTTAACGCCTTCACCAACCGGCAGGGCTCTGCCGCCGTCTTCCGTACCATTCCGACCAAAATTCCGACAATGGAGCAGCTTGACCTGCCGCCCGTCATGCGCCGCCTGGCGGAGCTTGAAAAAGGCCTCGTTCTTGTCACCGGCCCTACCGGCTCGGGTAAATCGACGACGCTTGCCTCCATGATCAACCACATCAACGCCAACTTCCCCTACCACATCCTCACCGTCGAGGACCCGGTTGAATTTATGCATACCTCGAAAACCGCGCTGATGAACCACCGCGAGGTCGGCAACGATACCAAGTCATTCGCCCGCGCGCTGAAGTCTGCGCTTCGTGAAGACCCGGACATCATCCTCGTCGGGGAGATGCGCGACCATGAAACGATTTCGCTGGCGCTGACCGCCGCCGAGACGGGCCACTTGGTCTTCGGCACCCTTCACTCCAACACCGCTTCCAAAACCATCGACCGTATCATCGACGTTTTTCCGGCGTCGGAGAAGGAAATGGTCCGCGCCATGCTGTCATCCTCCATTCAGGGGATTATCTCGCAGGCACTGCTGAAAAAAGCCGGCGGCGGCCGTGTAGCCGCGCATGAAATCATGGTCGGCACCAACGCTATCCGCAACCTGATCCGCGAAAACCAGCTGGCGCAGGTTTACTCCATGATCCAGACCGGTTCACGCTACGGCATGCAGACGATGGAAGACTCGGTGAACGACCTTGTGCTTTCCGGCTCGATTACCGAAGAAACCGCGCATGAAGCCCTGAAGGACAGCGCCGAGGAAGGCGACGAGGTTTCCAACAAGCCGAAGGGCGGCGCCGCGCCGCCCGCGCAGGTCACCAAAAAATCCGCACCACTCATGGGCAAGGCCGCGCCCGCGAAACCCGTGCCGGTGCTTGAATCCGACGACAAGCCTGAAGGGGGATATTCCTTTTGAGTGGAGTCGCCATATACGCCTATCTCAACGAGATGATCCGGCAGCTGGCTTCCGACCTTTACGTCACGGTCGGCGTGCCGCCGACGCTCCGCATCGACGGCAACCTTGTTCCGCTCGGCGAGCAGGCGCTGCAGGAAGAAGACGTGCAGGCGATGCTGAACGAAGTGCTGACCTCGCGCCAGCGCCGCGAATTCGATTCAAACATGGAGCTGAACCTTGCCTTCGACATGGGCAAGGAAGGCCGTTTCCGCGTCAACGTTTTGCGCCAGCGCCAGCATACCGGCATGGTCATCCGCCGCATCACCAGCCAGATCCCGAGCTTCGACCAGCTGGGCCTGCCAAAAATTCTTGAAACGCTGGCGTGTGAAAAGCGCGGGCTGATCATGCTGTCGGGGGTGACAGCATCGGGTAAATCAACCTCGCTCGCCTCGATGATCGATTTCCGCAACCGCACCATCGGCGGCCATATCATCACCATCGAAGACCCGATTGAATATTATCACGAGCATAAAAAAGGCGTCATAACGCAGCGCGAAGTCGGCATCGACACTAACTCCTACCAGATCGCGCTCAAAAACGCGCTGCGCCAGAAGCCTGACGTCATCCTCGTCGGCGAGGTGCGCGACCCCGAGGTCATGGAACAAACCATCACCGCCGCCGAAACCGGCCACTTGTGCCTTGCCACCATTCACACCAACAACGCGGCGCAGGCGATCGAGCGTATCACCAACTTCTTCCCGGAAGACCGGCAGACCCAAGTCCGTATCGCGCTGTCGCTTAACCTGCGCGCCATTATCGCGCAGCGTCTGGTGCGCTCCATCACCGGCTCCATGGTTGTGGTGCTCGAAATC
>JBBQWK010000056.1:0-8191 GCA_038210695.1 Alphaproteobacteria bacterium | reverse complement strand
ATAGTGATGGACGGTAACAATACCGCTGAAAGCGGTGTTGCCGTCGAAGACGTAGGTGTTGAAGCCGCCGCCGCCATCCAGCACATCCTTGCCGCCACCGCCGGCAAGCGTATCGTCGCCGTTACCGCCCATGAGCGTGTTAACGCCGGTATTGCCAATGATGTGGTTGTCAAGGTTGTTGCCAAAGCCGTTGCCGCCGGCGCCGATTAAAGTCAGGTCCTCGACGTCGGGCGTTGTGCTGAGGTCAAAGGTAATCTTCGACTTGATGGTGTCATGGCCTTGGTTGGACGCTTCGAATACGACATCGCCGGCAACGTCGACAAAGTAAGTATCGTCGCCAAGACCGCCAAGCATATGATCCGCGCCCGTACCTCCATCGATTATATTGTTTCCACTATTACCGATAATGGTGTTTGCGAGCGTATTGCCGGTGCCGAGTGAATCCCCGCTGCCGTCCAGCGTCAGGTTTTCAAAGCCCGTGCCGAGCGTATAGAGCGAAAGCGCGCTATGCACCATATCTAAGCCGCTCGCATCTTTCAGGACGTCGCCAGCATTATCGACATAATAAGTGTCGTTGCCCGCGCCGCCATCCATCGTGTCCGCGCCAATCAAGCCGTCAAGAACGTTATCGCCGGCCGTACCCTTGATGATGTTGGCAAGAACGTTGCCGGTGCCGTCGATCGCCACGTGCAAGCCTCCGACAATCTTATCGACCAGCGTCAGGTTATCCACTTCCGGACGCAGGGTAAAGCTGACATCCGAGATGACGGTATCAATACCCTGACCCGCCAGTTCGTTGATGATAGCGCCTGTATTATGCACGATATAAGTATCATCGCCCGCTTGGCCAGCCATAGTGTCGGCGCCGAGCATGCCGTCAAGCGTGTTCCTCGCGCCATTTCCATTTATGACGTTGACACCGTCGTCGCCAATGGCGTTGAAAAGGCCTGTACCTGTCAGCGTCAAATTCTCGACGTGAAAGTTGGGATGAGCGGCAAGACTGTAGCTCGCGCCAATAAAGATCGTATCGTTACCACCCGTTGGTGTTTCAATGACAACATCCTTGACGTCGATAAAAAAGCTATCATTGCCGTCACCACCGGTCAGTGTGTTAAGGCCGCTATTGCCGGTGAGGACGTTATCAGCGGCGCTGCCTGTGCCGTTTATGTTGCTCGTACCAGTCAGCGTCAGGTTCTCCACATTCAAGCCGTTGACACTAAGATCAAAGGTAAAGCCGGCAATAATCGTATCATTCCCCTGTCCCGCCGTCTCCACGACGGTATCGAGACTATCGATGACATAAGTATCATTACCATTAAGCCCTGTAAGAATATTGGCAGCGCTGTTCCCGGTTATGGTGTTGTCCTCGATATTGCCGGTACCGTTGATAGCCGCCGTGCCCGTGAGAGTCAGATTTTCGCAACTTACGGCGATCGTATAGGTGACGGAGGACAGGGCAAGGTCCGTTGCAGGCGCAACGCCGGCATCGGTGATGAGGTCGGTGGCCGCGTGAATGATATAGGTGTCGCTTCCCTCCCCGCCGTCCATCGTGTCTGCGCCACCGAGGCCGCCATCCAGCGTGTTGTTGCCGGCGGTGCCGGTGATGGTGTTGTCGCCCGCGTTACCGGTGCCGCTAATGGCAGAACCGGTCAGCTTCAGATTTTCGATGTTCGCCGCCAGAACCCAGCTGATGGCGGATTTAACGACGTCATTCCCCTCACCTGCGTTTTCCACAAGGGTATCGGCAGTGGTTGTAATGACAAATGTATCGTCGCCAAGGCCGCCTTTTAGCACGTCGATGCCGCCGCCCCCGTCGAGAGTGTCATTGCCCGCGCCTCCGTCGATGGTGTTAACCGCAGCGTTTCCGGTCATGGTGTTGTCAAGGGTATTGCCGGTGGCGTTAATGGCATTGGTGCCGGTCAGAACCAGAATTTCGACTTCCGCCGCGTTTGCCATGTTGTAACTGGCACCGGCATGGATGGTGTCGATCCCCTCACCGCCGACTTCGGTGACGAGATCGCCCGCATTGTCAATAATGTACACGTCGTTCCCGAGGCCGCCGAGGAGAGTATCCGCGCCCGCGCCGCCGTCAAGCGTGTCGGTGCCGGCAAGGCCCGTCAGCGTGTTCGCGAGCTCGTTGCCTGTCATGATATTATTGAGCGCGTTGCCGCCGCCGACCAACGCGGCGCCGGTTAAAACAAGGTTTTCGACGTTGAGCCCGCGGGTGGCAAGGTCAAAGTCGACGGAAGATTGGACTGTATCTGTCCCTTCCCCGCCAAGCTCGGTTACCACGTCACCGGCATTGTCGACGATGAACGTGTCATTGCCCTTGTGTCCGATCAGGGTGTCGGCACCTGTGCTGCCATCCAGCGTATTGTCTGAATCGTTGCCGGTGAGGATATTGTCAACGCCATTGCCAATCGCATTAAGCGCTTTCGTGCCGGAAAGTGTGATGTTTTCGATATTCGCGCCCAGCACGTAGCCTGAGAAATTGATAACTACGGTATCGCTGCCGCTGTTGATGCCACCACCTTCAATAACGATATCTTTGGCGTCAATAATATAGGTATCGTTGCCATCGCCGCCCGTCAGCGTATTGATGTTGCTGTCGCCGATAATCACGTTGTCGAGAGCATTGCCGACGCCAAGCTTGGCGGCATCGATCAATGTCAGGTTTTCGACATTCGCACCGAGGGTGAAATCAACAGAAGAAACAACAGTGTCGATGCCCTCCCCGGCGACTTCACTGATGCCGTCCGTGGTTGTATCCACAATGTACGTATCGTTGCCGACGCCGCCCACCAGCGTGTCGATGCCGCCGCCACCGTTCAGAACATCGTCGCCGCCAAGGCCGGATAGAACGTTGACACCGGCATTGCCTGTTAGCGCGTTATCAAGCGCGTTGCCTGTGGCAGTGACATTGAGCGTGCCTGTCAGGGTAATGTTTTCAACGTTGGCGAGGCCGGCGAGCGTATAGCTGAGCGCTGTCTGCACCGTGTCGGTACCCTCCAAAGCGTTTTCGTTGATGATGTCATTCACGACGTCATCAACGACGAAGGTATCATTGCCGACACCGCCCGTCATCGTATCCCCGCCGGCACCGCCATCCAACGTGTCATTACCGTTCATGCCATCAAGCGTGTCATTCCCAGTAAGCCCAAGTAGATTATTGTTGGCACCATTTCCCGTCATGATGTTGTCGAGGTTATTGCCGGTTCCAGTGCCCGCCCCGCCGGTCCACTCAAGGTTTTCGATATTGGCTGCAAGGGTGTAGGTTCCACTCGCCTTCACAAGATCGGTGCCTTCGCCGCCATTCTCGATGATAATAGTGACGCCATCGTGAATAATGTAGGTATCATTTCCGGCGCCGCCCAACAGGGTGTCATTTTCGGCGCCCCCATCCAGCGTATCGTTCCCCAGGCCCCCATTCAGCGTGTCGTTGCCGCCGCCGCCGAAGAGTGTGTCGTCATTCGCCCCGCCATTGATCACGTCATTGCCGACACCGCCGGTCAACGTATCGTTGCCGTTGTCGCCGTTGATAAGATCGTTACCGACTCCCCCGTCGATCGTATCGGCACCATCGCCGCCCGATAGCGTATTTTTCGAGTTGTTGCCGGTGATAACGTTGTCGATAATGTTGCCGGTGCCGATGACGGCGACACCCAGAAGAACAAGCTTTTCAACGTCGGCCGCATGAAGGCTCATGTCATAACTGACACTGGAGCGGATAATATCAATGCCTTCGCCCACCAACTCTTTCACGTCTTCAGCACTACTATCGATCATAAACGTATCGTCGCCCGTGCCGCCAATAAAACTATCCGTTCCCTTGCCGCCGTCGAGAACGTCATTTCCGGCGCCGCCGTCCAGCGTGTTGACACCGGCATTGCCGGTGATAGCGTTATTGCTCGCATTGCCGATGCCGTTCGTATTTCCAGTGCCCGTCAGAATAAGAGTCTCTACTTCGCCGCCGTTGGTGCCGAGGTCGAAGGAAACGCTGGCGCGTGCGATGTCGGCACCTTGGCCGCCGATTTCCACGATCGTATCTCCTGAATTGTCCACGACATAGCTGTCGTTTCCCTTGCCGCCAGCCATTGTGTCGGCGCCTGAAGCGCCGTCGAGAATATTCGCGCCGTCATTGCCGGAAAGGATGTTGACGCTTGCGTTACCGGTTGCGGTGAGGTTTGCAGTGCCGGTGAGGGAGATATTTTCAAGCGTCAGCCGGGTAGCAAGACTGTAGCTGAAATCAGCCTGTACGGTGTCATTTCCCTGACCCGCGTTTTCCACGATAGTATCGGCTTTGTCAATGACATAGGTATCGTTGCCAAGGCCGCCGGTAAGGATGTTTTTGCCAGTGTTATTATGGCCGTCTAGGATGTTGTCACCTGCGTCGCCTGTGGCGTTGATGGCTGCCTTGCCATCCAGAATGATGTCTTCGATATTGGTGTAGCCGGCAAGGCTGATGGTGACAGTTGATTCAAGGGCATCATGGGAATCCGTTGCACCCTCGATGATGATATCTTCCGTGCCGTGAATGATATATGTGTCGTTACCGATGCCGCCCTGCAGCGTGTTAATCGCGTCGTTGCCTTCTATCGTATTGGCGAGCGTGTTGCCGATAACGTCATTGGCATTGTGGCCGACAAGGCGGATAACCTCGATATTATCGCCGTTTGAGGTACTCATGTCGAAGGAGACATAGGAAAGTATGCGGTCTGCAATACCGGACATCAGCGTGGAATCTTCGAAGATTGTCTCGAGGCCGAAGACAACATAGGTGTCGCTCTGGTCGCCGCCTACCATGGAATCAAAACCGCCGCCGCCCCACATGGCGTCACGACCTGTTTCGCCGAACATCACGTCGTTACCTTGGAGCGCCTGAAGCCAGTCGTTGCCGCCAAGGCCGTCCATGGTATCGTCGAACACCGACCCAACAAGTTGCTGGTCATTGCCGCCGGTACCAGTGATTGTCGCCATGAAATCCTCGCAAAAATACAGACATGCTCAAAATGGGCAGTGATTGCAGGATAGCAAGGTGAAGCCGAAAAAAGGATTAATTTTTGGCCCTTGATTTCAGCACGCTTCGCATTATGCAAATGGAATATTACGCGGCGCTTTTATGGCGGCGGATGACGTCGAGGAAGGTGCGGCCGTAGCGTTCGGCCTTTTTTTCGCCCATGCCGTTGATGTCGAGCAACGCCGTCGGCGTGTCGGGCTTGAAAATAGCCATTTCGCGCAAGGTCTTGTCGTGAAAAATGACGTAAGGCGGCACGTTCTGCGCCTTGGCCAGCTCCATGCGGGCGGCTTTCAGGGCGGCGAAGAGCGCGGCATCGCCTTCCTGCTCGTAAAATTCCTCGGCGGCGCGCTGCAATGACGTTTTCACGCGCTTCTTTTTGCCCTCAAACCCGCGCAATTGCAGGGTTTTCTTTTCCTTCAGGAAGGCCCGCCCCGCGTGGGTGAGCCTTAGGCCCCCATGTTCTGCCGTATCAACCCCCACCAGATTGAGGGCGACAAGCTGGCGGTAAATGCTCTGCCATTCCGGCTTCGAGGTCTCCTTGCCGATGCCGAAAACGCCCAGTTGGTCGTGCTGGAACTGCTTGATGCGCGCATCTGCCTTGCCCATCAAAACGTCAACCAGATAGCTGACGCCGAAGCGCTGGCCGGTGCGGTAAACCGCCGACAGCGCCTTTTGCGCGGCAATCGTGCCGTCAAAAGTTTCGGGCGGGCTCAGGCAGGTATCGCAATTGCCGCAGGGTTTTCCGGCATCGCCAAAGTATTCGAGGATGATCTGGCGGCGGCAGTGCGCCGCTTCGCAAAGCCCCAGCAGGGCGTTCAGCTTGCTGTGCTCGATGCGTTTTTGCGCGTCGGGCGCGGTGGAGGCTTCGATGAAGTTGCGCTGCATCGCGGCATCCTGCAACCCGTAAACCATAAAGGCTTTTGCCGGCAGACCGTCACGGCCGGCCCTGCCGGTTTCCTGATAATAGGCTTCAATATTCTTCGGCACGTTCATATGCGCCACAAAGCGCACATCCGGCTTGTCGATACCCATGCCGAAGGCGATGGTCGCGACCATGATGATTTTATCTTCGCGCAGGAAGCGCTGCTGGTTTTTGGCGCGGACCTGCGCATCCAGCCCTGCGTGATAGGGCAGCGCCTTCAGGCCCTGGCCGTTCAACCATTCGGCCATTTCCTCGACCCCGTTGCGCGACAGGCAGTAAACAATGCCGCTTTCATCTTTGTATTCTTCTTTAATGAAAGCGAGCACCTGCTGGCGGGCATTATCCTTGATGGCGATGGTGTAGTGGATGTTGGGGCGGTCAAAGCCGGAAATAAAGCTACGGCCATCCTGCAGGCTGAGGCAGTTGATGATGTCGCGGCGCGTTGGCGCATCGGCGGTGGCGGTCAGCGCAAGGCGCGGCACATGCGGGTAGCGCTCCGCCAGCATGGAAAGCTGCGCGTAATGCGGACGGAAGTCATGCCCCCATTGCGACACGCAATGCGCCTCGTCAATCGCGAACAGGGCAATATGGGCGCCATCCAGCAGGCGCAGGAAATCATCCATCAACAGGCGCTCGGGCGCGACATAGACCATGTCGATATCGCCGTTTTGTATCGCCCGTTCCGTCTCGCGGATCTGGTCGAGCGGCATGGCGGAATTGATGGCGGCGGCCCTTATGCCAAGCTGCTTCAAGGCCTCCACCTGGTCCTGCATCAGGGCGATCAGCGGCGAGACGATAATGCCGACGCCAGGGCGGATGAGGGAGGGGATTTGATAGCAGAGCGATTTGCCGCCGCCGGTCGGCATCAGCACAAACGCGCTACCGCCCGCAATCACATGGTCGATCACCGCGGCCTGCTGGTCGCGGAAGGCGTCATAACCATAGGTTTTGCGCAGTATCTGGAGCGCCTCGGGAGGCGCGGATGCGGACTGTTGCAGGGGCGGCATAACCCCAGTATACTTCGGAAACCCCAGACGGAGCAACGATTTGTCCAAACGGCTTTTGACAGCAGGCGAGATTGCGCTGGCGCGGACGGTGTTCGGCGATGCGATCGATTACGCCGCCGTGCGGCTTCACGACCGCCGCATCCTGCCGCCGCTCATCCAGCACCGCCATCAGGCGGTAGCGCATGCCGACAATATTTCCTTCCCGCGCTCGGCCTATAGCGATGATTTCAGCCTTGAGGCCGATTCAAAAAAACAGTCCGTGTTTATCCACGAGCTGACCCATGTCTGGCAGCACCAGAACGGCGTTGTTTCAACGACCAAAGAAGCCATCCGCGAAACGCTGCGGCATAAATTCAACTATGCGAAATGCTATTTCTACGACCTGAAACCCGGCAAGGACCTGACCCACTATAACTTCGAGCAGCAGGCGGCCATGGTGCAGGATTACTTTTTGCTGACGCGGCATAAAACGACTGAATCATTCAAGAACCGCCGGCTGACGCAAGGCGACGCCGCCAGCCTGAAGGCAGCCTATGAAGGCGTTCTTGGCAATTTCATTAAAAATCCCGGCTACGTGCAGAAAACCTGCCGCAAGCCGCCGCAACCGAAACCGAAACCTTAAGGCTTCGGGCCTGTGGGTTTGCGGCGGGTGATGATTTTATCTTCCGCATCATTGCGCTCGGTCTTCAGGCGCGTGATCAGCGTCGAGACGCTTGGCGTATCATCGATATTCACCGCGCCCTGCCCCGCCGACCAGATTGTTTTCCACGCGGCCGCCTCGTTCAAAATCGGCTTCAGCTTGGCAGCTGTTGCGCCTTCTTTTTTCAAAATTTCAGGGTCGAAGCCGGCTTTTTCGAGGCTGGTTTTCAGGAAGTTGGCGGGGACGCCGCTGACGGCGGAAGTGTAAATAATGTCGCTCGCCTTGGCATCGATGATCATCTGCTTGTATTCGGGCGGCGCGGCTGATTCCGTGGTGCAGATAAAGCGCGTGCCCATATAGGCAAAATCCGCGCCGAGGACTTCGGCGGCAAGAATGTCTTTGCCCGTGGTAAGCCCGCCCGCAAGCACGACGACGCCGTCGTAAAAATCGCGGATCTCACGCACCAGCGCCATGGGGTTCATGGTGCCGGCATGCCCGCCCGCACCGGCCGACACGGCAATCACGCCGTCAACGCCGGCAGCGATGGCTTTTTTGGCATGTTCGATATTGGTAACGTCATGCAGCACGATGCCGCCGTAGCTGTG
>JBBQWK010000055.1:0-8227 GCA_038210695.1 Alphaproteobacteria bacterium | reverse complement strand
GGGCGCGTTTTTTTTATGCCGAAATATTTAGCGCTTGTTGTCGGTCTTCTTTTTGCGAGACTGGCCGGATTCAGACAAGGCAATGGCAATCGCCTGCTTGCGCGACTTGACTGTGCCGCCTTTGCCTCCCTTGCCGGATTTCAACGATCCTTCTTTAAATTCCTCCATCACCTTTTTCACTTTGCGCTTTTTGCCGGCCTTGGTGGCGGGCTTTTTGCCAGTTTTTTTTGCGGGGGCCATAGCAGTTCTCCTTACTGAAATTATTTACACGGCTGTTACACAAGCCTTCTAACACCCCGCTAATCCCTTGAGTTTCCTTAAAAGGAACGGGTAAGCCCCTGTAAGGTTGGTAGAGTTAACAAGAAACGCAACAGGAGCACATGCGCATGGACGACAATCAGGACAGCCAGCCAATCATCGTGAACGTGAAGGGTGAATCGAGCGCCAACCCCGCCTATGTCAATTTCCTCGCCCGCGAAATTAATGCGCTGGACAACAGCGTCATGGAGCTCCGCGACCTGATGGCTAAAAATGCCAGATTGCTGGAACATGAAGGCCTCCGCCGTGAAACGGAGATGCTGCTGGGCTGGATGATCCAGAGTGCGGACGGCCTGCGCACCACACGCCACCTGTTCGAAGCGGGCCCCAAATGGCTGAATGACATTCACGCCCGCGTCGGCCTAGCCAAGGAAGAATTATCACGATTGGAGGACGAGGGCGGCAATATTGTCCCCAAAGCCTCCAGCGATGCCCGTAACCTGAACGAAGTGATCGACGGCGTCCAAAAAATCCTTGGCACGATGGGCCATTTGTTTGCGACGCCCGACGATGTCTATCGCCCGGTCAACGGCCAGACCGAAAAGGAAATGACACTGCTCTGCTAGCTGGAACAAAATTCGCTCACTGCGGTTGGCTCCGGTGTCCGGGGTTCTAAACGGCCTTAGGACAAGTCACAAAGGCATACCAAATCAATTGCGGCGGGGACGAGGCTTGAAAGCTTTGTCCCCGCCGCAGTGTTTTTGCGCGCCGGATAACGGTCACAGAAAAATCCCGCAGCTGGGGCACAGCTGCGGGATTTCTTTTACACCTGATTGCTCAGGCGAAACGGGTAGATCGCTTAGTTGTTGTAGCGATCTTTGTAGTTGGTGCGCTGACGCCAGTTGTCCTGGTCAAAAGCGCCGTTCTGGTGATGATGGTCATCCGAGATGTAGTTGTTCTTGGTGCCATGATCGGGGTCAACGCGGTCGTCAACCATATCGTGATCGCGGTCGATCCAGCGCTGGTTGCGGGTGTCATAGCGTTCGCCGTGCGACCAGTAGGTGGTTGTGCGGTAGAAGGGGCGGTCGCGGTAGTTGTCATTCCAGTAGCGGGACTGGTTGAATTCAACCACGGGAACGCCAAGGCGCTCCTGGTAGCGGTTCACGGAATAACGCTTGGCGCGGAATTCGCCAACCATGTTCTTGCCGTTGCCCCAGCCGCGAACGCCGCGGTAGCCAACGTCGCACCAGTTGCCGCCGGCCGTGCAGCCGTAAATGTCGATGGAGGGATTGCCCTTGATGGTGGCGAGGGCGGGGAAGTTGGCGCCGGGGCCGGCGCGCAGGGTCATTTTATGGGTGACGAAGCCGTCAACAGCTGCGTCAGCCGTGCCGGCGACACCGGCGAATGCCAGAAACGCAGCGAAGGCGATTGCATATTTAGATTTCATGAGTTCAGTTCCTTTCGGGGTTGTTACTGCACGCGCCAACGGTCTGAACAAATTAACAGTTCCGTTTGGGCTTGAAAAATAACACTTTCCGAAATTTTCCTTGGCATAGATAGACGGGTTACTGAGCAGCGGCGCGAATGGTATCGACCAGCTTTTTCAGCGCGCCCATTTCAATCGGCTTCACTAAATAGTGGTCAAAGCCGGCTTCCTTGGACATTTCTTTATGCTCGCGCTCGCCCCAGCCGGTCTGTGCCACAATCACGGCGTCTTCCAGCTCCGGCATACGGCGCATGGTCTGGCAGACTTCATAACCGTTGATGCCGGGCAGGCCGATATCCATGAGGACGAGATGGGGTTTGAATTCCTGCGCTTCTTTCAGCGCCTCGGGACCGGTGTAGGCAAGGTGAACCTGATTGCCGAACATTTCCATCATCCAGCCCATGGTCTTGGCGGAGTCGACGTTGTCGTCGACGACCAGCACCCGCATGATCGTCGATTCATCGGAATGGTGGCGTTTTTCGGATTTGGCGG
Source organism: Alphaproteobacteria bacterium (assembly GCA_038210695.1). Lineage (GTDB taxonomy): Bacteria > Pseudomonadota > Alphaproteobacteria > Micavibrionales > UBA2020 > JAPWJZ01. The sequence goes on along the minus strand of JBBQWK010000055.1, from coordinate 5,991 downwards.
CGCGTTTTTTATCTTCTTCGGTCTGCGCGATATCCTGCGCGGGAGCTTCTTCTGCGAATTGCTGTGATTTTGACATGCACATACCCTTTGTCGTTTGCCGGTATAGGGGCCGGATTGCGGTTATCCTGACTCAAACCTTGTGCGCGATAATAGAGTTCCATTGCCATAAATGTTATATTTAGAACATATATAGAACGAAAATAGAATATTGTGCTATATATAAAGAATGAAAACTGATTCCTCGTTCAAGCCTGCCTACAAGCCCTCCGACTCCAAACCCCTCAACCACGGGCGGGGCGCGCTGGAGAACCCGGCCGGACGGTTCGAGCCGCTGACGGTGGAAGCAGACCCCGAAGGGCTGCTGCCCGTTGAGGGGGAGGAGGAGGAATTCGGCCCGCGCCCCATCCGAACGGAGGTATTTCGTGATAAATCCAAAAGCATTATATCGACTAACGACAGCCCCGACCTCGGGATGGACGCGACGCTCAACCCCTATCGCGGCTGTGAGCATGGCTGCATATATTGCTTCGCGCGGCCCACGCATGAATATCTCGGCCTCTCGGCAGGGCTCGACTTTGAGACAAAGATTTTCGCGAAACCCGATGCGCCGCGGCTGCTGGAAGAAAAGCTGAAAAGCCCGGGCTGGAAACCCGCGGTTATTTTCATGAGCGGTGTGACAGACCCCTACCAGCCGCTGGAGCGCAAAATGAAAATCACGCGCGCGTGCATTGAAGTGCTGGCGGACTTTCGTAACCCTGTTTCCTTCATCACCAAAAATGCGCTGATTGCGCGGGATATTGATGTGCTGGGGCCGATGGCGGGGCTGAATTTATGCTCCGTCAATTATTCCGTGACGACGCTGGATGCCAAGCTTGCCCGCATCATGGAGCCCCGCGCCTCCACGCCGCCGTTGCGGCTGAAGACTATCGAGCAGCTGGCGAAGGCGGGCATTCCCGTGAATGTTCTCATCGGCCCCGTGATACCGGGGCTGACGGAGCATGAAATACCGGCGATTTTAGAAGCTGCCGCCAATGCCGGCGCCACCAGCGCGGGTTACACTATGTTACGCCTGCCGTACGGCGTCAAAGATTTGTTCCAGACCTGGGTGCATGAACATTTCCCTGACCGCGCCGATAAAATCCTTAACCGCATCCGCTCCATCCGCGACGGCAAGCTCAACAATTCCGAATTCGGCAGCCGCATGCACGGGGAAGGTTTTTATGCCGAGCAGATCAACATGATTTTCAAGCTGGCGAAAAAACGCTTTAATCTCAACCGCCGCGGCGAATTGACGACGGAACATTTCCGCCGCAATGCGCGGGATGCGCAACTGGCGCTGTTTTAAGCGCCAAACCCCCTTTGGGTTGACAAGGGTTGCCTGCGGGCATATGCCTTTGTCATTCGTTTTAAAATTTTCAGAAAGATTCTCCCATGGTTTACCGCCCCGGCGAAACTCCCGGCCCGTCGCATGACCCCAACAAATGGACCGTCTATACCAAAAACTGGTTCGACAAAGGCCTGAAGGAACGCCGCGAAAATGCGGCCGATGTGATGGCGGATACCGTGCAACTTGCGGCTGACATTGAAAGCCTGATCCAGCGCGAAGGCATGGACGGGATTTTTAAAATCACCAGCGTCAATCCCGAACGCGCCTATGTGCAGATTGACTGCGACCCCGCCTTCGGCGAAAAACTGCGCCAGCTGCCCAATGCCGGCCATGCGCAATATGTGGTCTATGCGGAATTGATGTCGTCCCCGCCGCTGAACCTTGCCAACCTCCGCAAGAAAACCGGCTTCAAGCCCGGCTGATTTTTTTGGCGTTTAACTTTGCAACCTAAGGGCCGGTGACGCGTTGGCTTTGGGAATAGCAAGGGGAAGCGCCATGGAAAACCTTTCACAAGACACTGGAATTATTCACGAAGCCGTCGCCGTTTTTGACGATGCCGTCAGCCTGCAGGATGCCATGGAGCATTTGCAGCGCGATGGTTTCATGCTGCAGGAATTGAGCGTTCTGGCAGATGAAGAAACGGTGAAAGAAAAAGTCGGGCATGTGTATCACAGCGTCGAGGAAGCCAAACGTGACCACCACGCACCGCGCGATGTGTTTATGCCGGATGAAGTTTTAGGATCTGCCGAAGGCTCCGCCCTTGGCGTGCCGCTGTATGTCGGCGCCGTCATCGGCAGCTGCATTGCGGCGGCGGCCGTCGGCACGCTGCCGGTCGTCATGGCCAGCGCCGCGCTCGGCGGCATCGGCGGCGCCAGCCTCGGCGCGGTATTCGCCCGCTTTATCGCCAAGCATCACGAAAGCTATGTCAGACGCGCAATGGAGAAGGGCGGCTTGCTGCTCTGGGTCAACCTCCGGTCACCCGAACAGGAAGAGAAGGCGAGAACGATTCTCAACAAATACTCACCGCATGAAGTTTACATCAACTAAGTAATAATATTTCAAGAACGGGCGCTTAAAAGAACTCTGTCGTTTACAGAATACCCTTGTTTTTGTGGGGTATCGGTGTTACATATATCCCCGAGTTGAGACTAACTCTTCGCATTTGCAGGCCGCCTACGGGCGGACGTATCAGTAAAGATACGAAACGATTTCCTTTAAAGATCTTCGTTGCGTTTGACCAAGAGTTCCAGAGCCTAAACCCCCCTGGTAAACCTCTCTTATGGTTTTGCGTCACGGTGATGTGAGACCGAAAATCAACGGTTCGATAAAGGAATATCCATACATGGCAACCGGAACAGTTAAATGGTTCAACCCCGCAAAAGGCTTCGGCTTCATCCAGCCCGATCAAGGCGGCGCAGATGTGTTCGTTCACATTTCCGCACTTGAGCCCCTCGGCATCAACTCGCTGAACGAAGGCCAGAAAGTCTCCTACGACCTCGCAACCCAACGCGGCAAAACGGCCGCTGCGAACATCAAGCTGGTCGCTTAACCACTAAATTTTCTCCCCGCATACTTAAATCGGGGGGATACCTGGCAACGGGTAGGGATTAAAAGCTCCGGCGGGCGTCATGACGACGCCTGCCGGCGAGCTTTCCCTTACCATTATTGTTGCCAAATTTTTGACCTTGAAAGGCAACGATAATGGAAAACTTCAACGCGCTGGGCCTGCCCCAGCCGCTTCTCTCCGCTTTGGAGAAAATGCAATTCTCGACCCCCACGCCCATCCAGGCGCAGGCGGTTCCCTTCGCACTCGAAGGCCGCGACATTCTCGGCTCCGCGCAGACCGGCACCGGCAAGACCGCCGCTTTCGCGATCCCGCTGATCACCAGACTCATCAACAACCCGAACAGCATGGCGATTGTCATGACCCCGACGCGCGAACTCGCGGCGCAGGTTCTTGACGCCATGAAGAAAATGCTCGTCGGCTCGCAACAGATTAAAGCGGCGCTGCTCATCGGCGGCGAATCCATGTTCAAGCAGCTGAACCAGCTGAAGGCACGCCCGCGCATTATCGTCGGCACGCCCGGCCGCATCAACGACCACCTCGAGCGCCGCAGCCTGAACCTGTCGACCGCCGATTTCCTGGTCCTTGATGAAACCGACCGCATGCTCGACATGGGTTTCGGCCCGCAGATCGACCGCATTCTGGCCTGCATGCCGAAGCAGCGCCAGACTCTGCTGTTCTCCGCAACGCTGCCCCCGCACATCGTGAAAATCGCCGAGCGTTACATGAACAACCCGCAGCGCGTCGCTGTCGGCGTTGCCAACGCGCCGATCAAGAAAATCCAGCAGGAAGTCGTCCGCCTGCAGGCGTCTGAAAAATACTCCCAGCTCCTGCAGCAGCTGCGCTCGCGCGCTGGCTCCGTCATCATCTTCGTGAAAACGAAGCATGGCGCCGACCGCATGGCGAAGAAGCTGAATGACGACGATCATGTATCGGCCGCCATTCACGGCAACCTCAACCAGAACCAGCGTAACCGCGTCATCCAGGCGTTCCGCGACCAGAAGCACCGCATCATGGTGGCAACGGACGTTGCGGCCCGCGGCCTTGATATCCCGCACATCGAACACGTCATCAACTACGACCTGCCTCAGGTTGCCGAAGACTACATCCACCGTATCGGCCGCACCGCGCGCGCCGGCGCGGAAGGCTCTGCCGTCTGCTTCGTCACACCGCAGGACTTCGAAATGTGGGGCGAGATCGACCAGCTGCTGAACCCCGGCGCGCCGCGTGAAGCGCGTCCCGCTGGCAAAGCCTCCAACCCGAAAGCCGGCCGTTCCTTTGGCGGCAACAAGTCTTTCGGCGCTAAAAAATCCTTTGGCGAGAAAAAATCTTTCGGTGGCAAGCCGGAAAACCGCTATGCGGATAAGTCCGGCTTCAACAACCGCCGTCCCGGTGGTTACGCTGCCGAACATACCCGTAGCGATGCTCCCCGCGCCGAGCGCAGCTTTGATAAACCGCAGCGCAGCTTTGACAAGCCGCGTTCCGACCGCCCGTACAACAACGACCGTCCAGAGCGTTCTTTCGACAAGCCCCGCGCCGAGCGTTCGTATAGCAACGACCGTCCCGAGCGCAGCTTCGATAAACCCGAACGCTCGTTCGATAAACCGCAGCGCAGTTACAACAACGACCGTCCGGAACGCAGCCCTGAGCGTTCCTACGACAAGCCGCGTTCGGATCGCCCCTACAACAACGACCGCCCGCGCAGCTTTGACAAGCCCGAGCGCTCATTCGACAAACCGCAACGCAGCTTTGATGGTGACCGTCCCCGTGGCGACCGCCCCTATAAAGCCGCTGGTGATCGTCCATACAAGGCAGCCGGCGACCGTCCTTATAAAGCGTCTGGCGACCGCCCGTATAAACCGGCTGGCGAGCGTTCGTTCGACAAGCCGCGCTCCGACCGCCCCTACAAACCGGCCGGTGACCGTCCCTATAAAGCCGCGGGCGACCGCCCGTTCAAAAAAGAAGGCGGATACCAGGGCGACAAGCCGCAGGCCCGCCGTGGCAACACCGGCTTCAAAGCCGGCGGCCCGAAAAAGCCCTTCGGCAAATCGCGCCGCGACGCAGCCTAAGCGGTATTTGCCGTAAAAATGACAAAACGGGGCGCCGGTCTTTGACCTGCGCCCCGTTTTCATTTAAAAGGCTGATAAGAAAAGATTTGCCAGTTTCCGGAACGCGTTTTTAAGTTTGGCTTAAGTTTCGGATAAGAAAACTCTTCCGTGCCGTTTCCTTACCCCTTCAGAAAAGCCTGTAGCCAATGCCCGCCGCCCTAAAATACTTCTGCTCCCGTCTCAAGCCGTTTTTCCTGTTCTTCATCGGCGTTGAACTGGTCATCCGTCTTGTGCTTCTGGGTGCATCGTGGGGGGATATTGCGGGGTCGCAATTCAAGGCGCCGCTGGCGCTGCTGCTCGGCTTTGTTTTTGACGCGACCGTCTTTTGCTATTTCGCCATCCCCTTCGCTTTGTACCTGATGGCATTGCCGGCGCGCCGCAATGGCGGCATTGCCGACCGCGCCGTCACCGCCGCGCTGTTCTTCATCATGGCCTTCATCATGCTGTTTTCCGCCACCGGCGAGTGGTTCTTCTGGGATGAGTTCCAGTCGCGCTATAACTTCATTGCGGTCGATTACCTTGTCTATACGCAGGAAGTCATCGGCAATATCCGCGAATCCTATCCGGTCTTCCCGCTCATGGCGGCGATGGCGCTTATCGCGGCTTACTTCTCCATTCGCGTCTTCCAGCTGCCCGTCCTGTCGCCGCCGCCGCGCTTGAAAGAACGGGGGTTTGCCTTCGCCAGCCTTGCCGGCCTTTGCGTTTTGCTGTTCTTTGGCATGCGCAGCAGCTATGCCGATATCGGCGATAACCGTTACCTGAACGAAGTTGCCCGCAACGGCATATACGAGCTGTTCAGCGCCTTCCGCAACAACACGCTCAGCTACAACAAATTTTATGCCCGCCTGCCCGAAGACAAGGTGATTGAAACGCTGCGCGCCGAAATCGGCATCACGAACGCGGTCAACCCTGCATCACCCCTGCAACGGACG
>JBBQWK010000054.1:0-8260 GCA_038210695.1 Alphaproteobacteria bacterium | reverse complement strand
CCTTTACATTCTCACGGGCGTTTTCTTCACCTCCATCCTCTCCGGCATTCTTGGCATGGCAGGCGGCATGGTGCTCATGGGCGTGCTGGTCTGGGCGCTGCCGGTGCAGCAGTCGATGATATTGCATGCCATCTCGCAGTTCTTCGCCAACGGCTCCCGCGCCTTCATCCACCGCAAATATATCTACCGCAAAAGCCTTATCCCCTATTTCGTAGGTATGGGCATCACCTTCGCGGTTTTTGTGGCCATAGCTATACTGCCGAATAAAATGACTGTCTTCCTGCTGATGGGCATCAGCCCGTTCCTGGCCTTTGCCCTGCCGAAGAACATCCGCCTTGATTACACGCGGCCGCTGCATGCCTTTCTTTGCGGCGTGCTGGTGACAGGCTTCCAGCTGACTGCGGGCGTTTCCGGCCCGCTACTGGATATCTTTTTCCAATCGCGGTCACTGACGCGGCACGAAACGGTGGCCACCAAGGCTTTCACCCAGTCGGTCTCGCATATCAGCAAATTCGTTTATTTCGGCTTTATCGTGTCGGACTTCGGCAAGGCCGCCGGCGGGCTGCCGCTATGGCTCTGCCTCATTGTGCCCTTCGTCGCCATGAGTGGCTCGCACATCTCCAAATACATTCTGGAGCGGCTGACGGATGTGCATTTCTACCGCGCAACGCAAGCCGCGCTGTTTGCCGTCGGCACGCTGTACCTATACAAGGCCTATGCGCTCTGGATCAGTTGAGGGGGGTGCCGTTCGCCATGACGACGGCAATAACGTAGCCGAGGTGGGTGAGGTTATGCATTTCCTGGTCGATGCCGAAGGCCCACCAGTAGGCTGAATCCTTATACGTCCAGCCAAACTTGTTGGTGACCATGCCCTTCAGCTTGTCGACAAAGGCATGGATAAGGAAGTCCACAAGACCCAGCCACCACAGCTGCGGCGCAAAAATAAACATCAGCAGGAAGGTAAAGGCGGCATGGATGCCGGCGTGAATGCCGAGCGCTTTTGCCCCGCCCATGTTGAAAGGCCCCGCCTTGGTGCTGGCCATCCAGCCGGTCTGCAGGAAAAAATCGCAGACGAGCTGCTTGGCCCGGAACGCGAGGTAAACGACGAGAATTTGCAAAAGTGTCATGGCCTCTCCTGTTTTTCATTCTAGGAAACTTGGGCCCAAGCGGCTAGGCATATGTTCTTCCCGTAATGCCGTAAGAATGCCGATGAATTAGTTGTTCCTTAACCGCGCAAGGCGTTATTATAGAGACCGGTTCAAACCGCGATATGCCGCGAGGGACATTCAAGACCATGACGCCGAAAAAACAATTCAAAAAAGGCGAGCTTCTGCTGAAAGAAGGCGACAAGGGCCATTGCGCCTATGTCATCGAAACCGGCAACGTGGAAATTCTTATTTCCCGCGAAGGCCAGCAGGTTCAGGTGGGCGTGCGCGGCCCCGGCTCGCTGATCGGCGAAATGGCGATGATCGACGACAAGCCCCGCACCGCCACCGTCCGCGCGATAGATGATTGCGACGTGCTGGAAATTTCGCGGGAAGATTTCAACCGCCGGGTCGAAAGCGCCGACCCTGTTGTCAAAATGGTCATGCGCGTCATTACCAACCGCTACCGCGATGTCATGATGCGGACGAACTTTATTTCCCTGCCCGCGACGCGCGATGCCGAAAAAGCGGAAAATTCTGACGCCATCCACGACCTCGCCGTTTCCACCATCAAGATCCATCAGGAACTGCAGGGCGCGCTGGAAGACAAGCAGCTCATGCTGTACTACCAGCCGATCATCGACGTGCAGAACATGAAGATTGCGGGCTTCGAGGCGCTGATGCGCTGGAAGCACCCTGAAAAAGGCATGATTTCGCCAGGCGTCTTCATTCCCGTCGCGGAAGAAAGCGGGTTGATTGTCGAACTGTCGCGCTTTGCGCTTGAAGTCGCCTGCGAGGCGGTGCCGCAACTGCAAAAAGCCGCCGACCCGAAACTGATTGTTTCGGGCCCGCTGTTCGTTGGCGTCAACTTCTCCGTCAAGGACTTTGCTGACCGCGATATATTCGAATTCATCTCGACCACCCTGAAAAGCCGCGGCGTCGACCCAAAGCAGATCCACCTTGAAATTACCGAGAGCCTGCTGATGGAAGCCCCGGAGCCCGCAAAAATCGCGCTCGAAAAATGTCGCGAGTTTGGCATCGACGTTTCGATTGACGATTTCGGTACGGGTTATTCATCGCTTAGCTACCTGCACTACTTCCCCATCGACACACTCAAGATCGACCAGAGCTTTATCCGCGCCATGACCAAGCACAACTCATCCCTCGTGCTCGTCAAATCCATCATCGCCCTTGCCCGCAACCTTGGCATGAAGGTGATTGCGGAGGGCGTCGAGACGAAGGAAGAAGCGGTTATTGTGCGCGACCTTGGCTGCGAATGGATTCAAGGCTTTTTCTTCGCCAAGCCCATGCCGCTGGCCGATGCCGAGAAGTTTTTGCAGAACTGGGCCGCGCCCGCGCTTTAAAGACCAATGACTTCAAGGAATTAACATTTTTATCTTTCCTTCATAAGGCCTTAAACGCTACGGGCCTATAATAGAGAGATATTCCAAAAATTTCGATAGGGGCCCCGCCGCATGCCAAAAGACATCGCCGCTGAAACGACCGTTACATTTCATGCCAGCACGCCTGTGCAACTACCCAGCGGGGATTTCGTTTCTAACGCCCAGTTCGCCCGCGAAGGAGCTGACCTCACGCTGACCTCGCCGGACGGCCACAGCATCCGCATCGAAGGATATTTCAACACCACCGTGCACCCCGATATCGCCACCGCCGACGGCGCGCATTTTTCGCCGCAAATGGTAGAGGCTTTCCTGCCGCCGCAACACCCGAACCAGCTGGCCGCTGCGGCTGAGGCGCCGGCAAATGATTCAACACCGGTCGGCAAAATCACCGAAGTCACCGGCCATGCCACCATCATCCATCAGGGCGGCGCAACGGAAGCCATCAAGCTCGGCGCTGCCGTCCATCAGGGCGACGTCATCCAGACCGCCGACAAGGGCGCCGTCAATATTCTCTTCTCCGACAATACAACCTTCGCCATTTCGCAAAACGCCCGTCTTTCGGTTGATCAGTTCACCTACAATGCGCATGAACATACGGGCAGCTCCTTCTTCTCCATGTTGCAGGGTGTTTTCGTCTATACATCCGGCCTCATCGGCAAGGAAGACCCGGGCCAGGTCGGAATCAATACGCCGGTCGGTTCTATCGGTATTCGCGGCACGGTTGTCGCGGGTGACATTCATCCGGCGGGGCAGGATAGCCATATCACTATTCTTGATGGCGCGATTGTCGTCACCAACGCCGGCGGCACGCTTGAAATGAACGCCAGCTTCGATACCGCCACGTTAAGCGGCTACCATCTGGCACCGACGGACAGCGGCCATATGGATTCATCCGCCTTCACCAATACCTACGGCGGCCTGCAAAGCGTCACCGGACATACTTTTGACAACATCACAAAGGGCATTTTCCACACGCCCGAAACGCCTGTCGCGCCGCAAGCACCTGTGCAAATGCCGGATGCCACGCCCGGCGGCCCCTTGAATACCGGCCTTGCCCTCCATACCACCGGCACGACGCTTGTCACCGCCGATGCGCCCGCGACAACCTTTGAAACAACAACCACGACTTTCACGACAACCGATACAACTGTCGCCCCGATCATCACCACGACCACAGGCTCTACCGGAACCGGCGGCACATCGACCGGCACGCATAGCGGCGGCGGCACCGCCGGCGGCTCCGGCGGCGGCACTGCGCCGCCCCCTCCGGCAGTCGGCTTTCTATTCTCACCTCACTACCATTACGGCATCGGCGGTAACGGTGATGACGGCGTCAATTTCAGCTGGAACGCGGGTGACATTGTCGGCCATATTAATCTGGCCAACTTCGGCTCGGTCGTACCGAATATTACCATCACCGGCTTTAACGGCAGCGGCGATTTCAGCGCCCTTGGCCTTACCTACAACACAATTTCAACGCCTCTCTACGACACCAGCGCAGCCCCCATGCCCGTGCTGCATTTTGACAGCGCGACTGGCAATATTACAGTGCTGGAGCCCTTTGCCTTTGTGTCGACCGTAAACGGCAACTTTAACTTCACCATTTCGGCGATCGATCCCGGCACCAACGCTGTTCTTGCGACGGATAGCATCGTCGTGCAGCTCAATACGCCAGTGCCCGCCGGGGGCGTCAATTTCAACATCGGCGATTATACCGGTGCCAGCGCCATCTACCCCGGCACAAGTGCCAACGATACGATCACCAGCACCAGCGTCACCGGTAACACCGAATTCATTTTTGGCCGCGGCGGCAACGATACGCTGATTGCGGAACCCGGCCGTCCGGACGCGTTGTTCGGCGGTGCCGGCAATGACATTATTGTCGCTCCTGACAAATCCTTTTTCTTCATCGATGGTGGTACCGGCCTTGATGGCGTGCGCCTTGGTGCCAACAGCCTTGCAACGCAGACGTTCAACTTCGAAGGCAGCAACAACGTGCAGAATATCGAAGCGTTGCGCATGACTGTTTCCTCGACTGCGACTGTTGGACAAACCATCCAGCTCACGCTGAAAGACGTCTTCCAGATGACCGATTCAACGCATACGCTGGAAATCGGCAACGTTGGCACAGGCTATGGCTCGACGGTGATCATCGACAATGCGTCTTCCGCGATTGATTTCGGTGCGGGTGTTGTCAATACAACCGTGCCCACCGACCAGACAACGACCTTCACCGGCACGTTCAACAGCCAGACGGTGACGCTTGTTATTCACCAGGGTAATGCGGCGGCGAATGATGGCGTCGCAATTACGGTGACTTGATAGATTACTTCTCTGTCGCTACCCAAAGACCCTGCCAGTCTTCAGCTGGCGGCTTTTCCTTGTAGGTCGCAATACGTTGCGCGTAAAGGCGGTAAAGCCCAGCCAGTTGCGGCTTCAACGCCGCGCACTCCTCGCCCGTCAGCAATGCCGTTCCCCAGTCTTTCGCACGGTAAGCGGCCAGCATTGTGTTGTGCTTGGCGACAAAGCTTTTAAATGCTTCTCCAGATGCTTCTGCGGGCTTTGCCAGCAGGGCGTAGACGCGCTCCGGTTCGGCGCGCCCCTTGACGGCCAGCAGATCAAGTTCGATCGCGCCATATTCCGGTGCCTGTTGCCGGGTTTCCTCTGAAATCATCACGGAAACGCCATAGCCCTTCGTCTGCCCTTCCATGCGTGATGCGAGATTGACGGTATCGCCGAGCGCCGAATAGGCAAACCGCTGCTTCGAGCCCATGTTGCCGACGGAGGTGCGGCCGCTGTTGATGCCGATACCTGCTTTGAGTTCATGGAACACGCGCCCTGCATCCACGGCCTGCTTGCGGAGGCCTTCGTTGACGGGAGCCAGCGATTCCACCATTTCAAGCGCCGCCTTGCAGGCGTTGCGCGCATGGTCAATATCCTCGACCGGCGCGTTCCAGAAGGCCATCATGGCATCGCCCATGTATTTGTCGACCGTGCCGCGGTTTTCCAGCACGGCTGATGTCATGGGCGTCAGGAAATCGTTCATCATCTTGATGAGATCGGCAGGGTCCATACTTTCCGATATGGTCGTGAAATTGCGTATATCGGTGAACATGACCGAGAGTTCCCGCACTTCGCCGCCGAGCTTCAGTTTGTCGGGGTTGCCCGCCAGCTCTTCCATGAGAATCGGCGAGATGTAATGGCTGAAAGCCTGACGGATCATGCGCTTTTCGCGGTCGCTGCGCAGGTTGGTCAGGATGGACGAGAGAATAAAGATGATGAGGATAACAATTGCCGGATAATAGGGATCAATAAGCGTTCCCTTGGTGTCATAGAGGTAAAATCCGCCCATCACCCCGCCGCCGATGATGATCGTGGCAATAAAAGCGAGCGTGCCGGCGCTGATAAAGGGCGCGAGGAAAATGATACCAAGGCTGATCAGCGCCGTTGCCAGCACTTCCATCTGAACGACCGCAGGCGTGCGGGACATAAACTGGTGATGCAAAATCTGTTCGATCATTTCGGCATGCACTTCAACCCCCGGCAGCACGGCGTTAAGCGGGGAGGAGCGAAGATCGAGAAGACCGATGGAGGAGGTACCGACAAGCGCGAATTTCCCCTCGACCAGCTCTTTCGACACCTGATGCGCCAGAATTTTCCAGGCGGGAATATAAAGCGATTTACGGTGCCCCGCGAAATAGACCCGCATACGGCCGAATTTGTCGGACGGCGCATAAAGATCGCCAAGGCCGAAACCCCAGATTCCGCTGATATCGCTGTCGATCGAATAGCACGGCAAGTGAAGCCCTACCCGCAGCGCCTCAAACGACAGGGTCGGGAAAATCATTTCCTCGCCGCTATCGCCCCTCAGCGTCATCATCAACGGCACTGTGCGGATGACACCATCCTCCCCCGGCTCGACGGAGAAAACGCCGTTACCGGCCGCCGCTTTCGTGAGTACCGGCAAGGTCACGGCGTAATGGTGTTGGCCCATTAAATAAGGGAACGGGTCAGCGGGCGAGCCTTGCATCTTCTTGCGCATGCAGGACGCCTTGACCTCCGGCGTGCCATTCGATTCCTCGGTTGATCCCGCAAAGCCGGTAACCACGTTGCCGGCTTCGCCAATCTTGCTGGCAAAGACATCGTCGTTGTCCGGCAGTGTTTTCAGCTTTTCGATGACGGGGGCAAGGTCTGCCGTTGCCGGCAGGTTTTTGGCGATGGCGGCGGGGGATGTGCGGTCGGCTTCCGCAAAAACAATATCGAAGGTGGTTGATTTCGCGCCGAGCTTGGCCATTTCCACGGGAATATCGCCGATAAGGCTGCGCGGCCAGGGCCACTGGCCGATACGGCGGAGAGATTCTTCATCGATGTCGACGATGACAACATCGTTGCCGGGCTTGCGCGGCAGTGCCTTGTTGTAATAGTCAAAGGCCATGTCGCGCAGCCGGCGGACAGGCGCGGGATTGGTCAGCTGCAAGTCAAGCGCCGCGACCAGAAGGATCAGTAACAGGAATATCTGTACGCCGCGCCGTGTCAGCAGTTGCATGAACATGTCAGGTCTCCGCTTTACGGTTGCAGCGTTATTTTTCGGTCAATGCGCGGTCTTTAGTACGCAGCACCGGCTTCATCAGATAGGTTAAAATCGTGCGCTTGCCGACGATAACTTCGGTTTCCGTCACCATGCCGGGCGCGATGGGCAGGCGGCGGTCGCCATCCTGCAGGTAATTCTGCGCGGTTTGCACATCCACCTCGAAATAGGCATCGCCCTTCGGGTCCTCGACCGTGTCGGCGCCGATACGCTCCAGCTTGCCGGCCAGCGTGCCGTAAATCTGCGGGTCATAGGCGGTCACGGAAACGCGCACCGGCTGGCCGGGCTTCAGGAAGGCGATATCACCGGGCGCAATGCGCGCGCGGATCATCAGCTTGTCTTCGCCCGGCACAATCTCCACCAGCTTCTGCGCCGGCTGGATAACACCGCCGACGGTTTTGACGTGCAGGCGATGCACAACGCCGTCAACAGGCGAGCGCAGTTCCGTCCTTGCCACTTTATCCTGCACCGAATTGAGGCTTTCCTGAATGGAGGCAATCTGCCCCTCGACCTCGTTCAACTCGCCCAGCGCCTGCGAGCGGAAGGCGCCGTTTTTTTCGGCTTCCTTGCGCTTGGCGGCAGACAGCCGAGCCTCCAGCGATGCCTGCGACTGCGCGGCGGAAGAAAGATTACCGGAAACCTCGTTCAACTCCCGCTCAAGCTTCAACTGTTCGATTTCAGGCTGCGCCTTTTTTTCGACAAGGCGCTTTGTAATGGCCAGCTGCTGGTTAAGCAGTTCGCGGCCGCGCGCAAATTTACCGATGCTGGCCTTGACTTCCGACAGGTTGGCGGCCGCTTCCCGCACCTCGTCTTCGATAATGGCGAGCGCGTTCTGCAATTCCTGCTTGCGGGAATTATAAAGCTTTTCCTCGTTCGCGGCGATATCGGGGTATTTGGCGGCGATGGTCGCATCGGGCGTGAATTCCTGACCCGTGGTTTCGGCCTTTAGCCGCGCCTGCTGCGCCTTGAGCGTCATGATTTTCGCTTCAATGCCGCGCCCTTCGGAGGCAAATTGCATATCATCGATGCGCAACAGTACCTGGCCTTTTTTAACCGTATCCCCTTCGGCCACAAGAATGGCGGAAAGGATGCCGCCGTCAAGGCTCTGCATCACCTGAATATCG
>JBBQWK010000053.1:0-8346 GCA_038210695.1 Alphaproteobacteria bacterium | reverse complement strand
CCGATGATGCGCTGGCGGAGGCGGGCGCGGGAGTTTATTCACAGTTCGACATCCAGCGCGGTCTTTCCATGAAGCTCATGCTGGAGCACTTTACGCAGGAACAAACCAGCTGGCGCGTACGCGATGAACTGCGCCGCATGGTGCGCTTCACCAGGTTCAATCTGCTGCAGCCGATGGAGCCGATGGGCCGCTTTGATGTTATTTTCTGCCGCAATGTGCTGATTTACTTCGACACCGAAACAAAAAAAACGGTGCTGGACCGTTTGGCGGAACGTTTGCAGCCCCAGGGCTATTTGCTCCTCGGCGCTTGCGAGTCCGTGATGGGCCTTGGCTCGGCGTTAAAACTGAGCGTGGATATTGCCGGCGTGCATGTGGCGTCACCGCCGCAGGTGCAGAAGGAGATGCGGAAGTGATATTTTCGAGAAATGAATTTGGAAAAAAGGGGTTCAACCCATGACGAGCAAGATCCCGTTTTTAAGGGCGTTGATTGTCGATGACAGCAATATTTCCCGCACGCGCATGTTCGAGATGTGCAAGAAAGCAGGCTTCAAGCACCTTGACCAAGTTGAGAATGCGGCCGATGCTGCCGAAAAAATGGACGCGCTGAAATACGATATTGTCTTCCTTGACTGGACGATGCCCGGAAAAAGCGGCATTTCGCTGATGGAGGAATGGCGGGAGGACAGACGCTATGACGACGTTGCCATCATCGTCTGCTCCATGCAGTCAGACCCGCGCATGGTCAACGGGGCGCTAAAAGCAGGGGCTATAAGCTATATTGTGAAGCCGGTCACGGAAGAAACGCTGCACGAGCATCTTGATAAAGCGCTTGCCTGGCTAGACCGCCGTCAGCAGTTCAAAGAGGATAATACTTAAGCCGAGCGCACGTTCCCGAGGAATTTCAAAACTTCCGAGCGCAGCACATCCGCCAGTTGCAGCAGCTTTTTCGATTCTTCCACCATCGCGGTTGAGGCTTCGCCTGTTACTTCTGCTGCCTTCATCACCGCCGTAATATTGCGCGACACATCGGCCGTGCCGTGGGCTGCTTCATTGACGTTGCGCATGATTTCATTGGTGGAGGCGTCCTGTTCCACAACCGCGGAGCTGATTGTTGTCTGGATAAGGTTGCAGCGCTCGATGATTTTGGTGATGCTTTCGATCGCCAGCACGGCGGCTTGCGTTGACTGCTGCATTTCCGAGATCTGGCTGCTGATATCGCCGGTCGCCTTGGCGGTCTGGCTGGCAAGGTTTTTCACCTCCGCTGCGACAACCGCAAAGCCTTTGCCGGCTTCGCCTGCGCGCGCGGCCTCGATGGTGGCGTTCAGTGCCAGCAGGTTGGTTTGCGCCGCGATGTCGTTGATGAGGTTGACGACGTCGCCGATTTTCTGCGCGGCCTTGGAGAGCGCTTTCATACGGTCGTTGGTCTGGCGCGCTTCGCTGGAGATGTCGTCAAAAATCGCGGTCGCTTCCTGCACCAGTTTCGAGATTTGCGAAATAGAGATGGCGAGGTCGCTGGCGGAGCTGGTGACCGTCTGGACGTTGGCAGAAGCCTCGAACGCGCCGGAGGAAACCGACGTTGCCTGACGCGAGGTTTCTTCCGCCGTGGTCGACAGATTGCCGGCAGAATTGGTGAGGTTGCCCGAAGCCGACGAAACGGAGTCGACGTATTTCAATACGTTCTTCTCGAAACTTTCGGAGAGGGATAGAAGGAGGGAGCGGCGGTCTTCTTCCGCCTGCTGGCGGAGAGAGGCAAGGCCCTGCACCTGGTCGATGTTCTGCGCAATTGCCTTCTGCATACCGGCCAGCGCGCCCAGCAGCTGCGCGAATTCGGCAAGGCCCTTGACGGAGATTTCATTGTCCAGCTTGCCGCCGGCAATTTTTTCGGCAATCGACACACTGTAGCGGAGGCGCGGAATGGTGGCGCGGATCATGGCGACGCTTAAAGCGACGGCCAGTAAAATAGCGCCGAGCAGGATAATGCCCATGGCGCTTTTCGTCTGCTTGATTTTCGCGGCGGCGGTGTCGATTGAATCGATACGGTCGGCCTGATAGGCGCCGACAAGGCGCTCGAGGTCTTTATCAACGGCGGCGGCGGCGGATTTCAGGTCAACCGCTTTCGGCAGGGCATTCAGCTTTTCCTGTATGCCTTCAATCAGCGGGGTTTCCTTGCCCTCCACTGCCCATTCCTTGGCTTGATCGAGGATAGAGGTGATGGAGGTGAGCTTGTCGGTCGACTCTTCATCCGCCAGCGTCGCGCCCACGCTCTGGTGGGACAGCATCAGGCTTTTGAAGGCCAGCTGCGCCGCGCTTGAAAAATGCACGCCTTCGAAGTTGCGGTCGTAGAGGGAAATGACGGTTTCCGTTGTCTTCGTCTGCTCATTGATCAGGTCGAAGCCGACGCCGCCCAAAATCAGCATAAAGGTGACGGCGTAGAAGATGATGACGTTACGGAAGGAGAGGCGCATGGGGGAAGTACCTTTTATGTTGTCGTGTCAGAATGCCTAGCGGATGTTGGCGAGAGACAGAAGCTTGGAGCTGATGGAGATGCCGGGCGCGCGCACGGCCGAAAGGTCGATCCAGATGCCGACCTTGCCGTCCTCCAGCTTGAATTCAACCATGCCGCCGCTGTCCGCAAAGCCGGAAATATCGCTCATCGTCAGCACCGGCGCGCCCTTCAGCGGTTTTAAAATCGCCTGCAGGTTGGCGCGCTCCGAGCCGGAAACGAACAGCACGTTGCAGGAGGAAAGATCGCCTTCCGTCCCGCCGAAATGTTTGACGCTGATGCGCTCGTCATTGACCTTGCGGCTTTTGATGGGGTCGAGGTTGGCGCCGAAGGGGTCCTGCCCGACAATGCAGACCGTGAAGCTGTCCTTGACGGCGGCGGAGGGGAAGGTCGTGAGCTGCGTGAAGTTGTAGATATATGCCGAGATGAGGGTGAATTTGCTGTCGACGCTTTGCGCCGCAGCCTGCGGCGTCTGGCTGCCCCAGATAACGACCGCCAGCATGGCGGCGAGCAGGAAATGGAAGCGCTTCAATATCATAATCCTATTACAACTTTAACCGCGCCTTCCGTCAACGGCATTGTGGCCAAAAGCGCGTCTGGCAGGCGTCTAATTTTCAGAAGTCGCTCAAGCCCAATTACCCTTTGCACAAAGGGCAGGTGGTTGGACTATACTGGCAGTGAAACGAGGCCGCATTTGAGATCGCGCTACCGCGTCATTCCTGTCTGTCTTGCCGGTGCATTGCTGCTGACTTCTGCACATGCAAAAGCAGAGACGTTGTCGGCGGCTCAGCTGATGGATATGCCGCTCGAAAAACTGGTGAATGTGGAGATCGAGGTCACCAGCGCCTCCAAATACGCCGAGAAGTCGAGCGAGGCGCCCTCCGCCGTCGAGATCATCAGCGCCGAAGACATTCATACCTATGGCTACCGCACGCTGGCCGATGCATTGAACGGGTTGCACGGCATTTATAAAAGCGGTGACCGTAACTACACAACTCTCGGGATACGCGGCTATAACAACACCGCCAACCCGAACGAGCGGTTGCTGATCATGATCGATGGCCACCGCATGAACGAAAACGTGTATGACTCTGCCTATTCCGGCGAGGAGTTCATGCTCGACATGAATCTTGTCGACCATATCGAATTCATTCCCGGCCCCGGCTCTTCCATCTACGGCGCGAACGCCATGATGGGCACGATCAACGTTGTCTCGAAGAAGGGCAGCGATATCGGCGGGCTGGAAATTGAAACCGCGGGCGGCAGCAACCGCACGAACCAGGTGCGCTCCACCTTTGGCCGCACGCTGCCGAACGGCACGGACATTCTGTTTTCCGCAACCGAATACGGCAGCGCCGGCCCGGCCAATCTGTATTACCCCGAATATGACGATCCGCTGACAAATAATGGCATCGCACATAATATGGATTCCGAGCAGTCGCGGCGCATTTTCGCCAAGGTCAATTACCAGGATTTCACCTTCGAGGGCGGCTACGTCAACCGTAACAAGCAGGTCCCGACAGGTGCCTTCAGCGTGCGCTTCAACGACCCGCGTTACGAGACGACCGATACCGAAGGATTCGGCGAGGTGCGCTACGACCACGCCTTCAACGACAAGACGCATCTGGAGCTGAAGGGTTTTTATCAGGGCTATAACTATCACGGCCATTTCCCCTACGACGATATTTTCGGCGGCATGTATGTCGACCATGACGGCTTTGGCGGCAGATGGGGAGGCGGGGAGGCGACGCTGGTAACGACGGCCTTCACGCATCACAAAATCGTTGTCGGCACCGAATTCCAATATGACGCCAGCCAGCACCTCGAGAATTACGACGTATTTGGCGTGAACGAAAAAACCCACAATCAGGGCATGCGCAGCGGCGTTTACGCGCAGGATGCCTGGCAGGTTTTTGACAAGCTGACTCTGAACGCCGGCCTGCGCCTTGACCAGAACCACATGATCGACACGCTGCAGCTGAATCCGCGCATCGGCGTCATCTGGGCGCCGATGCCGACGACGGTGGTGAAACTGCTGTACGGCTCCGCCTTCCGCGCGCCCAACGCCTTCGAGCGCCAGTTCTCCGCCTTCGGCGTTGTCCCCAATGCGGATAACACCGAGGAGCATATCAAGAACTACGAGGCCGTCGTTGAATGGAAGCCGATGGCTGGCGTGAAAATCACCGGCTCCGCCTTCGCCAACCATTTTACCGACGTGCTGTTTCAGGACGTCAATCCCGCCAGCCCCACGAACGGCCAGTTCGTCAACTTTGGCCAGTACCGCTCCCACGGCTTTGATATTGGTGCGGAGAAAAAATGGGGCAACGGGCGGGAGGTTAAATTCTCCTTCAATCATACTATCAACGCCGACCTGACCAACGGCAATGCGGTCAACTTTGACTCGCCCAAAAACGTCTTCCGCCTCAACTATGCCGAGCCGCTGTTTGATGGCAAGGTCAAGCTGGGTCTCGAAAACATCTACGTCGGCGAACGCTACACGTATTATCTCGACCACGCGCATCCTTATGATGTCGTCAACGCCGTCATCTCCTCGAAGCAGTTCTTCTTCGGCTCCGATATCTCGCTTGGCATCTACAATCTTTTCGATGCCGAGGTGGATTATGTCGGCGGGTTGCAGGTGGCGCAGGACGTCATCCCCGCAGATGGCACAACCTTCCTGCTGACGCTGCGCAAAACCTTCTAATTGCCTGATCGGTATGTGATTGGTGCTAGAGCACCACAATATCCTTGACATAATAGTAAAGATTATGTTAATATTTTGAAATAAACGAAATTCAGCCAACAAATTCAAGTGTTTCAAAAGGAGATCTTCGCATGACCTCTCTCGCAGAATTATTTCAGTCCAAAAGCCAGAAACAGTCCAAAGAACTGCTGGAGGCCGTGAGCGCCGCCAATACGCCCGAAGCTTTCGGCAAACTGCTGGCGAGTTTTGACCAAAAGCTTTTCGACTATACCAAAGGCAAAAAGGACCTGTCCCAGCCGACGAAAGACAAGCTTGATATTCTGGGTCGTGCGCAGACTGCGCTGGAAAAATTACAAAAGGGCGATGGTTCGACTTTTGAATCCGATGTCAAAGGCGTTTTGTCCTACCGCAGCCACAGCGCCGATAATGGCACCTTCGGCTTTGCCCATGCCGCCGCGTTTTTCATGACAGAGAAGCGGGATAATAACGGCCGTTGCTTTGCGTCACAGCAGGCGGACGGCATCGCGGCGCTGGCAACACATCTTGAAGATTACAGCCGCTATGTCGGCTCCGGCAACGCGGGCTATGCCAACATGCAATGGGCGCTTGGCAAATATTCTCAAGCCGCGAAGGCCTATGACAGCTTCGGCCAGAAATCCAAGGGTGACGATCAGGCGAAGAAACTGCAGGCCTGCGCCGAACGCCAGGGCCATCGCCTGACGGAATCGGGACAAGCCTGGGTTGATGCGCGCTTCCAGCAGCCCGGCGCGAAAACCGCGACATACGGCTAGGCTTCCACAAGCCTTGCAACGTTCGCCAGCGTATCGGCCTCCTGCACGGGTTTGTCCCAGCGGATGCGGTTGATGCGCGGGAAGCGCAATGCAATGCCGGAGCGGTGGCGCGGGCTTTTATGCGCGGAATCGAATGCGACTTCGAATACCAGTTCTTTGCGCACCTCGCGCACGGGGCCGAAGCGCTCGATCGTGTTGTTTCGCACCCATTTGTCGATCTGCGCCAGTTCTTCGTCGGTAAAGCCGAAGTAGGCTTTGCCGACGGGCACAATCTCGTTCTCCTTCCAGACGCCGAATGTATAGTCGGAATAGAAGGATGACCGCTTGCCGTGGCCGCGTTGCGCGTACATCAAAATAGCGTCAATCAGCCTTGGGTCCCGCTTCCATTTGTACCAGAGACCTTTGGGGCGGCCCTGCTGGTAAATGCTGTCTTTGCGCTTCAGCATCAGCCCTTCATGCCCTTGTTCCGCCGCGCCGCGAATACGCTCCGCGCCTAATTCTTCCCAGCTTGAATACTGTAAGATGGGCGAAATATCCAATCGGTGGTTGGGGTTTTTCAACAGCCAAGCCTCAAGCCGCGCTCGGCGCTCGGTTAAGGGCATGTGGCGGATATCTTCATCACCGTCGAAAAGCATGTCATAGAGGCGCACAAAAGCCGGATAATCGCTCTGTATTTTGGCGCTGGTGGTTTTGCGGTTGAGGCGTTGCTGCAGGGCATTGAAGGTCATCGGCTCGAAATTATTGCCGGCCAGCAATTCGCCATCGAGCACCGCGCTGCCATTCAGGGTTTTGATGAGGTCCGGAAAGCTATGCGCGATATTATCGCCGGTTCGGGAGAACATCGTTTTTTCGGTACCGAGCCCCAACTGCACGCGAATGCCGTCCCACTTCCATTCCGCCTGCCAGTCGGCGGGATTCATATCGGCAAAGTCTTTTTCCTCGTCCACCGGATGCGCCAACATCAAGGGGTGAAAGACGCGGTGGCGGTGAATTTCAGGCGCGGGTGCATTGCCCTCCAGCCACTTGAACATATCAAGGTAGGGCGCTTCAATGCCATGCCAGACGCGCTCGATCTCCTCCAGCGTCTTGCCGCCGAATTCGGCGAGGGCGGTTTTGGCCAGCCGTGCCGAAACGCCAATGCGCAAATTGCCCGTCGCCAGTTTCACAATCGCCCAGCGCTCCGTCGGGCTCGCGCTGGACAGATGCGCCGCAATCGCGGCGGGCAGTTTGGCAGCGGGTAGCGTCTGCAATTCTTCAATCAGGCCGGAAAGGGTGGGCAGCGCTTTGCTGTCATGCTCCGGCCAGATGAGGCCAATGGTTTCGGCAAGATCTCCGACATAATCGTAGGACATTTCAAACAGCACCGGATCAACCTTCTCCAGCACCACATCCTTCAGCAGCTTGGCCTTCACGTTGCGGAACGACAAATCACCTACCAGCAGCGCCAGCGCATAACCGCGGTCGGGGTCCGGCGTTTCCTGCAGGTAGCGGATGATGTAGGCGAGCTTCTGGTTGCGCGACGGCGTCAGCAGCAGCGCATCAAGGAAGGCGGCAAAGGCTTTCATTCCGCTTCCTCCTCTTCCTCGCGGCCCTGCAAATGCAGCGGCGCGGCTTTCAGGCCCTGGGTCTGGCACCAGTGCACCAGCGCGTCCTCCCGCCCGTGCGTCACCCAAACTTCACCGGCGCCGGTATCCTTGATTGTCGCCGTCAGCTCGTTCCAGTCGGCATGGTCGGAAATGACCAAAGGCAGTTCAATGCCGCGCTGGCGGGCGCGCTGTTTCACCGTCATCCAGCCGGAGGCCATGCCGAGGATCGGCTCCGTCAGCCGGCGCGACCATACCTCCTGCAGCGTCGATGGCGGGGCGAGCACAAGGCATCCCTTCAAAGCATCCTTCGGCAGGCCGGTCGCTTTGCGGAGTTCGCCAAGGTCTATGCCGCGCGATTGATAGTAATCACACATTTTGACAAGACTGCCGTGCATGTAGATAGGCGCGTCATAGCCGGCTTCCCGCACCAGCGTTATCAGACGCTGCGCCTTGCCGAGGGCGTAGACGGCCACCAGATGGCTCTGGTCAGGGAAGCGGCGCAGCGACTCCACCAGCTTCTGCGACTCGGTCAGCGGGTCGGGGTGCTGGAAAACCGGCAGGCCAAAGGTCGCCTCCGTCACGAAAATATCGCAAGGGATGGGCGTAAAGGCGGGAATGGATTTGTCGGGAAAGCGTTTGTAGTCACCGGAAACGCAAATCCGGTTCTGGGCGGTTTCCAGCAATATCTGCGCGCTGCCTAAAATATGCCCTGCCGGATGAAAACTGACCGAACCGGAGCAGAGTTGAATATTTTCGCCATAA
>JBBQWK010000052.1:0-8414 GCA_038210695.1 Alphaproteobacteria bacterium | reverse complement strand
TAACCCAGATGCCACGCTGATCGTCCTGCTGATCGACGAGCGCCCGGAAGAAGTGACGGATATGGCGCGCTCCGTGAAGGGCGAAGTTATTTCGTCGACCTTTGACGAGCCCGCGGCCCGCCACGTGCAGGTTGCCGAAATGGTGCTGGAAAAAGCCAAGCGCCTTGTCGAACATAAACGCGATGTCGTCATTCTGCTCGACTCCATCACCCGTCTCGGCCGCGCCTACAACACGGTTGTCCCGTCATCCGGCAAAGTCCTCACCGGCGGTGTGGATGCCAACGCATTGCAACGCCCGAAACGCTTCTTCGGCGCGGCGCGTAACATCGAACAGGGCGGGTCGCTCACCATCATCTCGACCGCGCTGATCGATACCGGCTCCCGCATGGATGAAGTCATCTTTGAAGAATTCAAAGGTACCGGTAACTCGGAAATCGTCCTTGACCGCAAACTTGCCGACAAGCGCGTCTTCCCAGCCATCGACATCCAGAAGTCGGGCACCCGTAAGGAAGAACTGCTGGTCGACCAGAACATGCTGTCGAAAATGTGGATCCTCCGCAAGCTGATGTCCCCCATGGGCACGTCGGACGCGATGGAATTCATGATCGACAAAATGAAGGACACCAAGAACAACGACGAATTCTTCAAGCTGATGAACCAGTAAGGTTTGCTGCGGAGGATTCTTTAAATGTTCCTCGTCATTCTTATCGTCGCCTTCCTCGCCATTATTTTTTCGGCATTGCTTGCGCTTGCCTATGCAAAACTGCCCGCGAAAAAGAAGGGCAATGACGAATGACGCTGTCACCGCTTGAAATAACCTTCGTTGTCCTCTCCGTCGTCGTCACCGGCTGGATCGGCGTTGAAATGCTTTCCATGCATGCCCAAACAATGACACCAAAAAAATTCAACGTCGATGTCACGCCCGATGACCCGCTGGTGCTGAAAGCGATGGAACAGGCCCGCGCCACGCTGCCGCGCTTTGATGAACTCATGCAGAAATACCCGCAGTTTTCCTCCCTTGTCTTAGGGCCCGTGCGCGCAGATGGCGGCGTTAACCCGGTATTGGTGCAGGCAAAAACAGCCGACGGTTATATCGTCCGCCGCGCGGTCAACACCCCCAAGGGCGGCGCCATCGCCAGCGGCGACGAATTCAACATCAAAAATGCCGAAGTGATTGACTGGATGGTTTATGAAAGCCAGAAGCGCGACCGCATCCACGGCGGCTTCACCCTCCGCGCCGTCACCGAAATCGCCAGACGCGACGGCGTCCCCATCCCGCCGCATGTGCTGAAGCAGGAAAAGAAGTTTGTTACTGAATAATTACTTCGGCAGATGCGCCAGAACCGCTGCGACCCAGTCGGGTTTGGAGAGGGCGAAGAAGGCGAGGGCGAGCCATGCGGCGAGCGTGGTGAAAATGGCGGTCACGCCCTGTTTGCCGGCGGCGGGCAGGCCTTTGTCTTCGGCGTTCTTCACATTATCGGGTAGCAGTTTTTTGAGCGCGCCGGCGGCGATGAATTTAATCGTCAGCCATGCGGCTAAATAGCTGAGAAGGTAAACCGCGACATCGCCGGCAACCTGCAGCTGCGCCTTGTTGTTCATGGCGAAGGTCTGCTGCAAATAGGCATGTGCGGGTGTCATGAAATACGCGGCGGAAATACCGGCACCCAGCAGTGACCCGACAATCAGCCCTTTGGTTTTGGGCGCGCGGGCCATGGCGGCAAGGGCGTTATCGGCATATTTCACAATCGCCTTGGCATATTTGTCGGACAGCACCAGCGGGTATTCTTTCGCAATCTGCTGGTACACCTGCCGCTTGGAATGATGCGCAAGACCGCTTAAAGCACTGCGGATAACGCGGAATTTGCAGGCCTGATCAACCAATGCCTCCGCCGCCAGCGGCCCCTTGGCCAGCTTGAACAAGGCGTTGATGCCGGGCTTGATGCTGTTATCCAGCAGCGGGTCGATACCGAGGATAAGCCCTGTCAGCCCCGCAACACCCGCAGGAAATTGTTTACCCTCGATCGAAAATTCCACATTCGCGATCGGCAGGAAAGCGACATAGGGGATGACGAGGAATTTTTCTTCCGGCACTTCGTGCAGCCGGAAAATTTCGGCATGGTCGTTGGTTGCCAGCTGGCGCACGCCAAGATGTTCCATGGTCGCCTGAACATCGGGCGGCAGGTGCTGGCGGTCCACCTCGAAGCTCGCTTCGGCGTGGAAGGACATATCAAAAATCCATGTCCAAAAACCGCTCATGTCACATTCGGTACAGCCGATAACGCCTTTACCGGCGCATTTGCCGCAGCGCAATTGCGTTGCGCCCTGGCAGGTGGCGCAGGTGGTGCGGCCCGTCGCGTTGCAGCGCGTGCAAGGCCCGCGTGATCCGTCCGGGCCGTTGACGGCGCCCGCGCCAAAGCAGGTCTGGCATTGCGCCATGCCTTGCGCGTTGCAGCCGGGGCAGGGGACAGCGCCCGATTTGGAACAGATAGTGCAGGCATAGCTCGCCTGACCGCCGCACTTGGTGCATTCATCCACAACGCAGAAATCGCGCTTGGTCACGGCCAGTGGCAGGCGGAAGGGCTTCATGCCCCAGCCGCGGCCCTGGTCCTTGTCGATATGCTGCATCAGCTCCACCTGCACATCTTTCGAGGCGATGTGTTCCGACGCGATACCGGCGGCAAGGCCCATGATCGCGGCTTCATTGGCCATGACCTGCCCGTGCGGGCGCTTGCCCTTCAGCTGGCTTTTCACAACATCGGGCTTCAGCACAACGTGAATAGCGCCGGGGATTTGATGGACGAGCGTTTCGTGGCGCGCAAGGCGCACCTGCTCTGCCTTCCATCCGTTGCCGTCAACAAGGCGGCCCAGCTTGTCAGCCGCCTTCTGGCCGATCTGGAAGTGGATTTCTGACGGCTGTTCGGGAAGAAAATCAGGCTCGGACATGTCAGGTACCGGTATGCGCCCGTTTTTTCGGCGTCAGGTGCGTTGCCAAAAAATCAACCGTGCGCGCATTTGCCTGACGCGCCGCTTCCTTGTCGTAGTGCTGGCCGCCTTCGCGGGCGAAGGCATGGTCGACATCGGGGTAGACGTGAATTTCAATGTTCTTGTGCTTGTTCAGCGCGGTCAGAATTTTCTGCTGCGCCGCGATGGGGACAAATTTGTCCTTCTCCGCGACATGCATCAGCAGCTGTTTCTTGATGTTCTTTGCTTCGTCCAGCAAATCTTCAATGCCGACGCCGTAATAGCTGACGTTGCAATCCGCATCGGAACGCGCTGCCATCAGGTAGGCAAGTTTGCCGCCAAGGCAGTAGCCGAGCGTGCCGACTTTATCGGTCGCGTTATCATCCGCGCGCTGGAAAGCCAGCGTCGCCTTCAGGTCTTCAATACCAAGGTCGATGTTGAAACCGTTGTACAGCTGGAAGGCTTTCTGCCATTCCGATTCAGACTTGTCGGTAATTTGAATGCCGGGTTCCTGACGCCAGAACAGGTCGGGGCAGATGGCGACGAAACCGGCATGTGCCAGCTGGTCGCAAATGCCGCGCATCACATCGTTCACGCCAAAAATTTCCTGGATGACAATGACGGAGGGCGCGGGCAGGTCGGTTTCAGGGTAGGACGCATAGGCCATGAAACTGCCGCCGTCTTTTGCCTTGATCGGGACTTCTTTTTTCATATGCGCCCCTGCTATCGTTGTCTTTGTAGAGACTAGCCAGTTATCAACAACCGTCAATAACAATATCGGAAACAGGTGGTTAGGAATTAACCGTCATTCGCGGCGGGCAGCCTTGCGCGCTTTCTTACTTCCAGCAGAAATTTCCGGAATTCGGTGGCGTCTGTGACCGGCGCAAGGCAGCTGCGGCCGGCACAAATATAGGCGGTCGCCCTGCCGCCAATCGCGGTCTTGCCGGCGGCGGGGTGGCTGGCGGGCAGGGGGCTTGCGCCTTCAGCCTCCAGCAAAATCAGGCGGGGCAGGGAAATAGTTTTCAGAACATCCAGCAGCGCCTCGCGCCCCGTCCGCCCCGCCAGCACAACGGTGACGGGATGCGCCAGAAAGTCGCTATTGCCGAGCAGCGTGGTGAGCGGGAAGAAGCGTTGCAGCAGCTCCCCGGAAAAAGCCCGCGCCGTACTCTCCGCCCGCTCGAGGTAGAGGGGTTTGCCGGTCATGAAATAAAGCCGCGTCAAAACGGCAACCATCGTGCCGTTGCCGGAGGGCGTGGCGCTGTCATCCGCCGTTTTCGGACGCAGCAGCAGCGCGCTTTCCGCATGGTTCAAAAAGAACCCGTCGTGCAGATTATCCCAATAATCATCGAGCAGAATTTTCGCCCAGGCTTCCGCCTGCGCTAAATAAGCATGGTTACGCGTAATTTCAAAAAACTGCGTCGCCGCCAAAATCATATTGGCGTAATCGTCCAGCGTTGCGGTATGCGCCGCCCTGCCGTCGCAATAGCTGTGCTGCAGCAGTCCGTCTTCCGCCATCATCTGCCGCGTCACAAAACGGAAGGAACTACCCGCAGCCTCCAGATACGATGCATCACCCAAGGCCTGATAGGCCAGCAACAACCCTGAAATCGCCAGACCATTCCAGTCTGCCAGCACCTTGCCATCGCGCTGCGGCGGAATGCGTTTGGCGCGCACGGCGAGAAGTTTGTTTCTCAATTCCGTCAGCCGTTGTTCCTCCGCTACCGACAAAAAAGCCGGATGCTTCAGGCGGTTCAGAATATTGTGGTTTTCCCAGTTGCCGAAGGCCGTGACATCGTAAGTTTGCTTGAACAGCAGGGAATCCGCACCTAAAAGCGCATCCACCTCCTTTGCATCCCAGACGTAAAACGCGCCTTCGTGCTTGTGGCCGCTGCCATCGTCGCTATCAGCATCGAAGCTGCTGGCGAAGGCAGTATCGCCTACCGCTTCCACCGCCATATCGCGTAGCAGGAAGGTCACGGTTTCACGGATGCGCTGCTCGAAGAGCGGGTTTTGCATTTCTTTGTAAACTTCCGACAGCAGCGATAAAAACTGCGCGTTGTCGTAGAGCATTTTCTCAAAATGCGGCACCAGCCATTCGGCATCCACCGTATAGCGCGAAAACCCGCCGCCGAGGTGATCGTAAATCCCGCCCTGGCACATTTGCGACAGGCTGTGAACAACGGCAGACCGGAAGACATCATTGCCGCTGCGAATGTAATTATCCCACAACATAGACATTGCGGGCAGGGAGGGAAACTTCGGCGCATTGCCAAGGCCGCCATGCGCGGCATCGATGGCGGAGAGGAAATAAAAGCCGACTTTATCCAGCTGCTCCCGCGTCACAATATGCCCGGCGCGCGGTGCCTGCAGTTTTTCAAGCGCGGCGGTCAGGCTTTTGACGTTATGGGTGATACGGTCCTGTTCTTCCGACCAGCTGGTGGCCACACCACGCAAAACTTCCTTGAATGCGGGCAAGCCATGGCGGGCGAGGGGAGGGAAGTATGTGCCGCCCCAAAAAGGCTCCCCCGCCGGCGTCAGGAACATAGTCAGCGGCCAGCCGCCCTGCTGCCCCAGCAACGACAGGGCGTTTTGATAGATCATGTCGATATCCGGGCGTTCCTCCCGGTCGACCTTGATGCAGACGAAATTCCGGTTCATCAGGTCGGCGGCATCCGCATCCTCGAAACTTTCATGCGCCATCACATGACACCAGTGGCAGGCGGCATAGCCGACAGACAGCAATATTGGCTTGTTCTCCGCCTTGGCCTTGGCCAGCGCAAAACTGCCCCAGGGCATCCAGTGCACAGGGTTATCCTTGTGCTGCAGAAGATACGGACTGGTTTCCTTGCCTAATAAATTCATACCGGTAAATTCATCTTGTCGCCGTTGTTGCTTATGCTTTACCTTACAACAGCAAACAAGCTTTGGGAAATATCATGAGCAACGATAAAATGTTCTACAGCCAGCATATTTTCTGCTGCACAAACGAGCGCCCGCCGGATGCGCCGCGCGGCAGCTGCAAGGCCAAGGGCTCCGTGGAGCTACGCAATTACATGAACGCACGGCTGAAGGAAATGGGCCTGAAGGACGGCCGCCGCGTCAACTCCGCCGGCTGTCTCGACCGCTGCGAGCTGGGCCCCGTCATGGTCATCTATCCCGAAGGCACTTGGTACAGCTATGCGACCAAGGGCGATGTGGATGAAATTCTGGAACGCCACGTGCAGAACGGCGAAATTGTTGACCGCCTGCTGCTGACGCCGGAACAAAAAGAACTCCGTGAGTCGCAAAAAGACGGAAGGCTGCCGCCGACCGCGATTTGCTGATGGATACTATTTACGCCCTCACCACAGGTTCTTACCGCGCCGGTGTTGCCATCATCCGCGTATCGGGGCCGGCAGCGATTGAATGTTTCCGCCGCCTGTCGCTCAAAAGCCATTTCACGCCGCGCCATGCCGCTATCCATACGCTGACGGATCCTGCATCGGGGCATCTGCTTGATTTCCGCAGCCTCGTCACCGTCTTCCCCGCGCCGAACAGTTTTACCGGCGAAGACACAGTTGAATTCAACCTGCACGGCGGCCGCGCGATTATCGAAGGTGTTTTAAAGGCCTTGAGCCATTTGCCAGGCTGCCGCCTGGCGGAGCCCGGCGAATTCACCAAACGCGCCTTCCAGAATGGCAAGATCGATTTGACGGAAGCGGAAGCGATTGCCGATATTATCGACGCCGAAACCGAAGCGCAAAAACTGCAGGCGCTGGATCAGGTGGCGGGTTCCTTGCGCATCCTCTACCAAGGCTGGTCGGAAAAACTCAGCGGCTTGCTGGCGCATCAGGAAGCCGATATCGAATTCCCCGAAGATGATCTGCCGCAGGGCATTTCCGCGACGCTTGAGCCGGAAGTGAAAATTCTGCTGCAGGAAATCACCGCCCACCTGAATGATGGCCGCAGGGGGGAGCGTTTGCGTCAGGGCATCCGCATCGCCATCTTCGGCGCGCCGAACGCGGGCAAATCCAGCCTGCTGAACGCGCTGGCGCAGCGCGACGCCGCCATTGTGTCCGAAGAAGCCGGCACCACGCGCGATATTATCGAAGTGCATCTCGACCTTGGCGGCTATCCCGTCATTCTGGCAGATACGGCAGGATTGCGCGAAACCACAAATAAAATTGAAGCCGAAGGCATTCGCCGTGCGGCAGCGCATGTGCAGGAAGCCGATTTAAAAATCGCCCTGTTCGACGGCACGGCAGCAGAAGACGCCGAGACCAAAAAATTGGTCGATGCCAATACCATCATCGCCTACACGAAATTAGATTTACTGGGGGCTGATGTGAAACCGCGTGAGGCCTTAAATATTTCCGCCACCACAGGGCAGGGCATTGACCAGTTGCTGAAAATCCTCGGCGATAAAACAGCCGCCGCTTTCAAATCAAAATCCGGCCCGCCGCTCACCCGTGCCCGCCACCGTTCCGCGCTGGAGGAAGCCTCTGCCGCGCTCACCCGCTGCATTTCCGCGCCGCTGCCGGAACTGGCGGCGGAAGACCTGCGCCTTGCTCTCCGCGCCCTCGGTGCCATTACGGGCCGCGTGCATGTGGAAGAACTGCTGGATAAAATTTTCCGGGATTTTTGTATCGGGAAGTGATTATACCGCGATTAATTATACGACGGGCGGTTTGAAGCGCGGCGGCTTCAGCTGGCGAAGGGCGGTGGTGAGGCCCTTGACGGCAATATCCGCATGGTCCGGCGCGCGCGGCGGCACGGTCTGGCTGTCAAGGCTCAGAAGCAGGCGGCCTTTCAAGTCTTGCAGCAAATAAAGATCAATCCGCGTTTCAACAAAGTCCATCGTTACCATCGTGCCCGGCCAGATAACGCGGGCGGTCAGGCCGTTTTCCGCGGCAGCCGCGCGCACATCACTCATCAGCTTGAAAGTCTTCGGCGTTAGCACATCGTTCGCCACCTTCATTTTGGTGCCGCCAACATCGACCTCCATATTACCCGGCTCCATCGCCGCTTCCTGACCGACGAAGTTGCCAAAAATTTCGGTGAGGGTTTCTTTTTCAATCATAGCTTTATCCCGCCCGCGGGCTTGAAACGCACGGTCTTCATCGGCGTGGTTTTGCGGGCGGTGCCCTGCAGCATACTGGCGGTGAATTCTTCTGTGAGCGCCGTCTCGGCCTGTTGCGTCGCCGCTTGCCGGGCTTTCACCTTGGGGCTGACAAATTTGGGTTCTTCCTTCGGCGCGGCGAAAATGCCGTTGCGGCCAAGGCTGGTGCGGTATTTGCCGTCGGCATGCAGCACGATATAAACGTCAATGCCATCAGGGTCGGTATTATCGCCGGGGACTTTTTTGGGCAGGATGATACGGGCGTTAAGGCCTTCTTCCTTTGCCGCGGCGCGAATGTCCTGAAACAGCTTGGGGTCATTTACCGCTGGCACGGTTTCAACCACCGTCATCGTCT
>JBBQWK010000051.1:0-8424 GCA_038210695.1 Alphaproteobacteria bacterium | reverse complement strand
CGTCTGGCCTGATACCCGCCCGCGCAAATTCCTCGAGATGCGCAGCGCCGATGTGGGGCCGCCCGAAATGGTGCCCGCCCTCGCCGCCTTCTGGAAGGGTTTGCTGTATGATGCAACCGCGCTGACCGACACGCTCGCGCTGACCAAAGACTGGACGAATGGCGAGCGTGATTACCTACGCATGGCCGCGCCGAAAACGGGCCTGCAAACCCCCTTCCGTAACGGCACACTGCAGGATGTTTGCAAAGCGTTGCTGGATATTTCCGAAGCAGGCCTCAAACGCCAGAACGTGCTGAATGCCGCAGGTCAGGATGAATCGGTTTATCTGGAGCCTTTGAAAGAAATCGTCTCCAGCGGCCTTAACTGGTCAAAACGCCTTGTGCAGCAGTTCAATGGTCCCTGGCAGGGCAATATCTCGCATCTTTTCAATGAAATGGATTATGCAAGGTCGCCCTCCGTGCTGACCCCTGCGACCTCAACAAAGAAAACCCAGGTTTATCTGCCCAAGTTGCCTTAAGCCGCAAAAGGTTTATACTTAAAGTATGTTGAAAAAACTGTCCGACAGGTTCAATAACCTCGCCAAATCCGACAAGCTCTTGAACTTCGGTATCAAGACGTCGAAAGGCATCGCTTTGCTTTGCGCCGGTGGCGTCGGGCTTTGGGGCGGGCTCACAGCTGTCGGCCTTGCCTGCTTCGCGCTGAAGGGCGTGGGCATTGCCATTCCCGCTATCATCGGTTATTCGACGCTGGCAACGGGCGTGCTGATGTGCGCGAAGTCGCTGGTCTTCAACCGCGTTTTCAGTTTTACGCACCGTCATTTGGAAAAAGTAAAACTGCGCCGCGATACGGCGAATGGCGTTGTCCACACGCCTGCCCCCGCCGCGGCGCCCTCCGCCATGACGAAATTGAAAGCCGCAAAGACGGGCTTCAACAAAACGGCCATGAATGCGCCCAAAGCGGTTGGAAATTTCCTGCGGAAACTAACGCCCGCGGATAAAAAGCCCGCCGTTTAAACCAGCCAGTTAATCAGGTAAGCGGCAGCAATGCCGAGCGTGGCGAAGGTCAGGTACAGGCCGACCGCAAGTTTGCGCGACACTTCCTTCCACAGGTAGATCATCGGCAAAATGCTGTAGCTGCCGAGCGTCGACAGAAACAGCGCCACGTAAGCCGCGGGCACTTGCGTAATATACAAGTGATGCGCGACCATGACTTCCATGGCAATCGGCGCGGGCAGCAGCACCGAAATGAAGCTGGTAAGCGCGATCGGCAAGAAGCTGACCTGCGCGAAGATCTGGTCTAGCGGGAGCAACTGCACAGCAAGCGCCGCGAATGCCGCCGCAAAAACCATCATCGGCACAGCGGTTTTGAACAGCTTCCACAGGTTGATAAAGTAGGCCTTTGCCGCCGTTTTTACGGTCGGGCGCGGTAGCGCGATATCAGCCATAACTTGCGGTGCGGGTGCGACTTCATTGTGCATGTATTTCACCATCAGCGGCAATACACCGAGCAGGACGATAGCGACGAGGCCGAAATGCACGGCCGCGAATTGCCAGGGGAAAGCCGTCACTATCATGGAGACGACGATAATGTTAAGTGTTGGAGAGCTCAGCATGAAGCCGAGCGCGGTTTCAACCTTATTCTTGGCGCGCGTCAAGCCGCAGGCGACCGGCACGGCGCAGTTGACGCAAACACCCGCCGGCGCGCCGACAAGAATGCCCTTCAGCGTGTTGAGGTAAACGCTATTGGATGTCTTCAGCGGGAAGAACTGGAACAGCGTATGCAGCAACGCGCCCATGGAAAGGCCGAAGCTCATGCCGATGCGCATGGAATACAGCCAGTTGACGAAAGTGACCAGAACGCGGCGCCAGAAACTGTCGCCGTCTTCAAGCGTCATGAGGTCAGAGTTGTAGACGAAGGAATGCGGATGATAGGTCGGCAGGTCATGTGATTTTTTTAGCAGCGACGGATAGCGCGATGTGAACCAGAAAATGGCGAGGATGGCGATTCCCGTGGCAATCAACAGGAGCAGCGGCGCATGGCGCTGGAAGAAATTACCGGCGGCTTTGCTGTTATCAGGAAGCGGCGCGTTGAAGACATCAGCGGTTGAATTCATCGTCATAAATGGGGCCCTGCTCAAAAAAATTTGATTGAAAAGCAGCGCTAAGATACCCCAAAAATAATAGTTATGTCAATTAATTTAAACTTCGCGAATATCGCCCACGCCGCCTATCGCGCGAAGGGATTTTGGTGTGGTTTCATTGATATTCCAACCACCTGGCAGCTCGACAATGGCTTCACGGCCGGGTCCGGCCGAGGCTATCAGCATGACTTTCACCCGTCCCTGCCCTGATTTATCGAGCAGGGTTTTGATTTTGGCGATGGCATCCGCCTGTGTGACATGCACATTCAGCTGGCGGGTCACACTTTGAACGGCGGCGGTCAGCGGCTCGATGCTCTGGCCAAGATAGCGGAGTTCATCCTCCCCCTTCTTGTCGACGTCGACGGAAAGCAGAATGGGCGTTCCCGCTTCCAGCAATTCGCGGCTGGCATTCAGCAGGTCGGAGAACACCATCATCTCGAAAACGCCGTAGGGGTCCGAGACTTGGACAAAGGCGAAGCGATTGCCCTTCTGCGAGGTGCGCTCCTGCTTACGCACCACAATACCCGCCATGCGGAGGCGCGTCGAAGGGCTGGCGTTCAGCGCTTCCTGCACCTTTGATGATGGTATTACGCGCAAGCGCTCCAGCTGGCTTGTCATGTTGTCGAGCGGATGCGCGGACAGATAAAACCCGACCGCTTCAAATTCATGGCGCAGCTGCTCCAGCGGTTCCCATTTATCGGCCTTCGCCAGGGGCGGTTCCGGCAAAGCCGCGCTGCCTGCGCCACCGAACAGGCTTTCCTGACCGCTGGCTTTTTCATCCGCATGGGCAGACGCATAGCGCAGCAGCGTTTCAACCGATCCTAAAACTTCGGCCCGGTTGGGATTAAATGAATCAAAAGCACCGGATGCGGCGAGGGATTCCATCTGCCGTTTGTTCATGGCTTTGGTATCAAGACGGCGGGCAACATCGTAAAGGTCTTTGAACGGCCCGGCCTTCTCGCGCTCCGCAATAATCGTTTTCATCGCCTCTTCGCCTACGCCCTTCAGCGCGGCAAGAGCGTAGCGGACGCCTTTTTTGCCATCCGGCAAAGACTCCACCGAAAAGCGCGGCAGCGACATGTTAATGTCGGGCGGCAGCAGCGTCAGCTTCATGCGCACCACTTCCTGCCGCAGCATCGCCAGCTTGTCGGTGTTGCCCATATCTTGGGTCATCGTCGCGGCCATGAATTCGACCGGGTAATGCGTTTTCAGGTAGGCGGTCTGGAAGGCGATGTGGGCGTAAACGGCGGAGTGCGCTTTGTTAAAACCGTAGTCGGCAAATTTGGCGATCTGGTCAAAGATGCTGCTCGCCATATCGTTGCTGATGTTATGCGTTTTGACGCAACCATCAACAAAAACCGCGCGCTGGGAGTCCATTTCCGCCTTGATCTTTTTACCCATGGCACGGCGCAGCAGATCGGCACCGCCGAGTGTATAGCCCGCCAGCACCTGCGCTGCCGCCATGACCTGTTCCTGATAGATCATGACACCGTAGGTATCTTTCAGCACCGGCTCCAGCAGCGGGTGCATATATTCAATCTCTTCCTTGCCGGAAAGATTGGCGATGTATTTGGGAATGTTCTCCATCGGACCCGGGCGGAACAGGGCGACGATAGCGATGATTTCCTCAAAGTTATGCACGTTCATTTGCCGGCACAAATCGCGCATGCCCGCACTCTCGAGCTGGAAGACGGCGGAACAATCTCCCTTTGCAAGACCCTCGTAAGTCTTCTTGTCATCCAGTGGGAATTTCAAAGGGTCGAGAATTTCGCCGGTCGTCTCCCGTATCAGGCGCAGCGCGTCCTTGATGACGGTAAGCGTTTTAAGGCCGAGGAAGTCGAATTTGACGAGACCCGCTTTTTCAACGTCCTTCATGTTGAACTGGGTCGCCGCAATGTCCGATCCCGGATCACGGTACAGCGGGACAATTTCATCCAGCGGGCGGTCACCAATGACGATACCGGCGGCATGGGTGGAGGCGTGACGGTATAGCCCTTCAAGCTTCAAGGCGATATCAATAAGCTTGCGCACCTGCTCGTCCGTATCGCGTGCTTCCTGCAGCAGCGGCTCCGACTCAAGCGCGTCTTCAAGGCTGATGGGGTTGGCCGGGTTTTGCGGCACCAGCTTGGCGATTTTATCGACCTGACCGTAGGTCATTTGCAAAACGCGGCCAACGTCACGCACCACGGCGCGCGCCTGCAACTTACCGAAGGTAATAATCTGCGCCACGCTCTTGCGGCCATATTTATCGCGCACGTAGTTGATGACTTCGTCGCGGCGTTCCTGGCAGAAGTCGACGTCGAAGTCAGGCATGGAAACACGTTCGGGGTTCGGGAAACGCTCGAACAGCAGGTTCATCTCGATGGGGTCCAAGTCGGTAATCTTGGTGGCCCAGGCAACGACGGAGCCCGCGCCTGATCCGCGGCCCGGGCCAACGGGAATATCGTTATTCTTCGCCCAGGCGATAAAATCCGCCACGATGAGGAAGTATCCGGCGAAGCCCATTTTCAGCAAGACATCCAGCTCGTATTCCATACGGGCGTAGTACTGCTTGCGCGTTTCATCCCGCTTCGGCTGGTCCCAATCGGCCTTGAAGACGTAATTTTCAAGTCGCCATTCAAGGCCCTTTGTCGTCCACTCCCGCAATTCTTCCGCTTCGGTCTTGCCGACGGCGGTGGGGAATTTTGGCAGGCTGGGTTTGAGCTCTTTCAGCATGAAGGAGCAGCGCTTGGCGATTTCGACGGTGTTTTCGACCGCTTCAGGCAGGTCTTTAAACAGCTCTACCATCTGCTCGGCAGATTTCAGGTAATGTTCCGGCGTTGCCTTGCGGCGGTTGCCGTCCTGCACGAAGGCGCGGTCATCGATGCACAGAAACGCATCATGCGCCTCATACATATCGGGGTCGGCGAAATAGACATTGTTGGTGGCCACAAACGGAATATTGAATTTATAGGCGAAGTCGAGCAGCGGGTCCTCGATCGAAACTTCATCCGCCGTGCCGTGGCGCTCCAGCTCGATATACAAACGGTCGCCAAAGGTTTTATGCAGCTGCTGCACAATTTTTTCGGCTTCATGGATGCGGGAGTCGAGCAGCAACCGCCCCACGGTTCCCTTGACGCCCGCCGTCAGCGCGATCAAACCTTCATTATAGGTCTCAAGATCCTGCCAGGTGATGCTGGGTTTTTCGGTATGCTCCAGCGGTTCCAGAAAGGTCTTGCTGGTCAGCTTCATCAGGTTTTTGTAGCCCTGCTCGTTCTGCACCAGCACAACAATCTGGTCGGGCATTTCGGACTTTTTGTTTTTCTGGTCTGTCTGGTCCGGTCTTTCGATCCACAGCTGGCAGCCGATGATGGGCTGGACGCCGTCCTTCGCCGCCGTGATGGAGAATTCAAGCGCACCGAACAGGTTGCCGGTATCGGTCACGGCTATGGCGGGCATGCCGAGGCGCTTTGCCAGCGGCACGAGGTCTTTCAGCTTGATCGCGCCCTCCGCCAGCGAATAGGCGGAGTGAACCCGAAGATGGATAAACTGGGGAGTAATGTCTGCCATGATGCCCTTGTTACAGACCTAAAATGGGGGCAAAGACATTGAATTTCAACAGGTTTTTCCTGAATATCGTCGCCTTGACATAAAGTATGCGCTGCCATAATATGTCCCTCGCACCGACACGCAAACCCGCTCAATTGAATCAAACGGTTAGATGATGCCCGCCTCTCCTGCCGACATTGAAAAAAGCGCCGTGCCACAAGTATCCACCGGCAACGCGCCGGAGACGCTGAAGGACGCATCGGTCGCCAGCATCTCGAAAGCCTTCAACAGCCTGAAAAAACAAGCCGCCGTCCAGCGGGAGGCACTGCGCCCTGCCCTCGCCAAAATCTCGGAAATTGTCTCCAAATTTCAGGCCGCGGGTCTCGACAGCATCGGCTTTGAAATTGCAAGCTTCGATCAGATGCGCCGGCACAGCCTGATGCACCAGGGCAAGAATACCGATGCGACCTATGGCATTCTCAGCATGTATAACGCGCGATTTCTCGTGCGCGTTTATCCGGATTCAAAAATTGACTGCTTCAGCGAAAACATCAACAAGCCGAATGGCGTGCAGTTTCCGGACCTCGATGCCTTCTGGTTCCTGCAGGAAAAAACTGCGTCGGGTGTTAAAATAAACCGCGAAGAGCCGAAATTTATGCCCTATGACCTGAAGGACCCGGAAGATGTTCTGGGATTCACCTCGGCGATTGTGCAGATCTGCGCGAAACTGGCGGCGCAGGAAGAACTCCGCGCGTTTGATGTGCCGGCAAAGCCGCGCGAAACGCTGCCAAAAGCACGCCTGCCGAAACCTTAAACCAATCCGTCTTTCAGCTGCAGCACCCGGTCCATGCGGCCGGCAAGCTCGACGTTGTGCGTGACGATAAGTGCGCCGATCTGGAACTTGCGGATCGTATCCATCATCATCTTGAAAACATCTTCCGCCGTGCGCGGGTCAAGATTGCCGGTCGGTTCATCTGCCAGCAGCAGGGCCGGCTTGTTGACAAGACCGCGGGCAATCGCCACGCGCTGCTGTTCACCGCCGGAAAGCTGCGACGGGAAATGCTCAGCACGGGGCGACAGGCCGACGCTTTGCAGCAATTCCGCTGCGCGTGCAGTCGCCTGTTCCTTCGGCACATTCGCCACATATTGCGGCAGCATCAGGTTTTCAAAGGCCGTGAAGTCGGACAGCAGGTTGTGGAATTGGTACACGAAGCCGATCTGCGTGCGGCGCAGCTCGGTACGGTACGCATCCGCCGTGCTTTCAACGCGGATGCCGTTGATAATCACATCGCCGCTGCTCGGGTTTTCAAGCAGTCCCGCAATCTGCAGTAGCGTGGTTTTGCCGGAGCCGCTGGGGCCAAGCAGCGCAACAACTTCGCCGCGCGC
The DNA here is from genome assembly GCA_038210695.1 of Alphaproteobacteria bacterium. Classification (GTDB taxonomy): domain Bacteria; phylum Pseudomonadota; class Alphaproteobacteria; order Micavibrionales; family UBA2020; genus JAPWJZ01. The sequence continues at coordinate 1,370 of JBBQWK010000051.1, read as the reverse complement.
GATGGACATGTTCACGCCGCGCAGAATTTCCAGCTTTTCGCCGCCCTGCTCGAAGCTGCGGCGGACATTTTTTAATTCTAGAACATTACTCACGGCGCAGGGCCTCCACCGGGTCAAGCTTGGCGGCGCGCCATGCGGGGTAAATCGTCGCCGCAAAAGCCAGTACCAGCGACATGACGGTAATCAAAATCACCTCGCCGGGCTCGACCTTGGCGGGGAGTTTCGAGAGGAAATAGATTTCTGCGGGAAACAGTTTCGATCCCGTCATCGTCTGCAGCCACTGGCGGATGGATTCGATATTGACGGCAAAGGCCGTGCCAAGACCCGCGCCTGCCAGCGTGCCGAAGATGCCGATGCTGGCGCCGGTGTAGAAGAAAATCCGCACCACCATGCCGCGCGACGCGCCCATGGTGCGCAAAATGGCGATATCCCGGCCTTTGTCCTTCACCAGCATGATCAGGCTGGAAATGATGTTGAAGGAAGCAACGACGATAATCAGCGTTAAAATAAGGAACATAACGTTACGCTCGACATCAAGCGCGGACGCGAGGCTCGCATTGCTGTTCTGCCAGTCGGCAACGGAATATTCACCCTGCAGGCTGGAAACAATGGCGGCTTCGGTTTTTGCAAACTGCGCCGCATCCGGCGTCATCACTTCGATGGCGCTCACGCCCTCTCCGGTATCAAAAAACGCCTGCGCGATGGACATCGGCACATAAACGAAGCCGTTGTTGAATTCATACATGCCCACATCGAATATGGATCCGACGATAAAGGTTTTTGATTTCGGCATGCAGCCAAAGGGCGTCGATTTGCATGTCGGCGCAACGAGGGAAACTTTATCGCCCACCTCGAGATGCATGCGGTCCGCCATGCTGACGCCGATTGCAACTTTTTCATCACCGAAATAATCGGTATCGGTCAGCTTTTTCTTGATGCCGGTCGAGAGGATAGCTTTTTTATAAAAATCACCGGGGCGCAGGCCGCGCACCACCACGCCGGTTGCGCCGCCTTCATTGCGCAGCAGCGCCTGACCTTCAATGGTCGGCACCGCGCTGCTCACACCCTCGATTTTATTGAGGCGTTCGATAAGTGTGTCGTAGGGAAAAATGGGCCCGAGGCGGCTGTAGATATTTATATGTCCGTTAAGCCCCAGAATGCGGCCGATCAGTTCGTCGCGGAAGCCGTTCATGACAGACATGACGATAATCAGCGTCGCCACCCCCAGCATGATGCCGAGGAAGGAGAAAACCGCGATGACGGAAATAAAGCCTTCTTTCCGCTTGGAGCGCAGGTAACGCCCCGCCACCATTTTTTCAAATGCAAAAGACATCAGTATGACTTGGCAAGAATGACTTTGCCGGGCGCAT
>JBBQWK010000050.1:0-8457 GCA_038210695.1 Alphaproteobacteria bacterium | reverse complement strand
GAGATAAGTGATTCAGCCTCGACGTTCCCTTTTTTTGCAGCTGCAAGCCACCATTTAGCAGCTTTGGTGTCATCTTTTTCAACTCCGCGCCCATTCCAGAACATTCCTCCGAGCGCCACTTGCGCTAGGGCGTTTCCCTTTTCAGCCGCCGATGTGAGAGGTTTCAAAGCCGCTTGGTAATCTTTTCTGCAATAAGCCGCCATGCCCTTGCCGTAAGAATCAGCGAGGACGGAATAGGGAGCCAGCAAAAGAATAAAAAGAAAAACCTGAAATAATTTCGACAGCTTGTCTGCCATACGAATAAACAAAATCACTCGCCGCTGTCGCCGCCGTCAGAGACGCTTTGTTCGCCGCCGCCGTCGTTGGAAGCAGCAAAGCCGTCGTCGCCGCCACCATCATCGCCGCCCTGGTCGGCGTCGTCACCGCCGCCATCTGCTGTATCGCCCGAACCGTCGTCTGCCGCGACATCTGCGGCCAGTCCTTCATCCGGCACGCCGTCGGCATGGTAGGGCTTGCCGGGGTTGGCGATTTTCCAGGCGCGCTCTTTTTGCTGCTCCAGAATATGCGTGCTATTGGCCTGCATGCGCTTCACCATGGCCTCCCGCTTCTTGGCGGTTTCGGCCTCCATCTTTTTCAAATTATTTTTCGTGTCGGGCTTGTTGACGAATTCATAGATGTTGTTGGGCGTACCCTGCTTTTGAAACTGCTGGTCATAGCCGCCGCCATCGCCGGAAAAGCCGTTGGCGTTCGGTGTGCCCGCGGCAGCATCGCCGCTTTCGGGCGCGACCACGCCGTCATATTGTGCGTAAGCCGCAGCCGGCGCGAACATAAGCGCGGCGGCAAGGAAGGGAACGAAGCGGTTCATGAAATTCTCTCCTGAAATATGCGGCGGTTGCGGCGGCCCCTGCAACCGGGCTTTTTGATAGGCGTTTATTGTGCTTTCCTGATTTTTTCGAGCGCGTCGAGCGCGTCCTTGAACCGGTCGAGCGATTTGCCGTAGCCTTCGCGCTCTTCCTTCACATAGGTGTCGGACACGCCCATGCGGCCGTAAATTGAATCCGGTATCGAATGCAGCGTACGGTAACCGCCGGCCATGTAGGACAGCTGGTCATAGGCCGCCTGCGCTGCCTGTTTGCGCTCGTTGCCCTGCAGTCTTGCAATCGCGTTCATCTGCTGGTCAATCTGCTGCTTGGCGGAGAATTCGGCAGGTAGCATGCCGTCAATGCGGGCGGAGCCGATATTATCCAGCGCCTTGCTGGTGCCGGGCGGCAGGTGAAGCCTTTTTTCCATCTCCGGCGGCAGGTGATAGAAGTCGATGCCGCGGGCGCTGAGACCGGCCAGAATTTTTACGTCATCAAGGGTCAGCGGGCGCATGCGCGGCGAAAAGCCGGCGGGGTAGGAAATCTGCGGCAGCGGGCCGCTGGAAAATTTATTGCTGCCCAGTACCGGTGTGGTTGATGTCGGCGCGGGCGCATATTTTGTGCGGTAATCGCTGACGGCGCTTTTGGCGGGCGGCTTTTTGGATGTCGGGCCGGCATCCGTCGTGGTGTCAAACGCGGGTTCCGCCGCGCCGGGAATCAGGCCGGGGTAGCCCTTGGGTTCTTCTGCATTACCGGACACCGCATCATCATGCGACGGGGCGACAGCGCCGCCGGCGGTGTAGTCCTTGCTGGCGGCGAAAGCAACCGGCGCTGCGGACAGCAAAAACACGGCTGCGGCCGCAGACAGAAGGGAAATCGAGCGAAGCAATTTTGTCACCGGACTCTTGAACCCCCGTTTTGGTATTATGAAGGAATCAGCAGCAGCTTTTCCGGAGATTAGCTCTTCAAATTAGCCGTTCTCTGGCACCTCTGTTATTATACCATATCTTGCGCAAAAAACATGGGGGCCCGACACGGGATACCATAACCTTTTGAAAGGCCTGTAAACTTTATGACTTCCGATATCCTCCAGCTCTCGGCCGGCGAAATCCTGAAGCTCTATGAAAAGAAAAAGCTCTCGCCGGTAGAGGTGACGCAAGCCTGCCTGAAGCAGGTGCTGAAATATAACCCCGCAATGAATGCTTTGAGCTTTATGGATGAAAGGGCGGCGCTGCATCAGGCCAAAGTCTCGGAAAAGCGCTGGATGAAGGGCAGCGTTAAGGGCGCGTTGGAAGGATTACCTGTGACGGTAAAGGATTCCTTCAACGTAAAGGGCTGGCCCTCACGCTCCGGCTCCAAAACCACCACCGAATTGCCGCAGCGGGATGATAGTCCCGCGGTCGCGCGCCTGAGGGAGGGCGGCGTCGTTCTGCTCGCCAAAACCGCGATGCCGGAATTCGGCCACAAGGGCGTCACAGATTCACCGCTGCACGGCACCACGCGCAACCCGTGGAATTTGGAAAAAACCCCCGGCGGGTCTTCCGGTGGCGCGGCAGTTGCGGCGGCAACCGGCATGGCCTACCTCAACATCGGCACCGATGCTGGTGGCTCCATCCGCATTCCTGCCAGCTTCACGGGCGTCTTCGGCTTCAAGCCCAGCTACGGCATGGTGCCGCACTGGCCGCCGGGATTATTCTCGACCCTTTGGGGCGCGGGGCCGCTGACGCGCAAGGTGGAGGACGCTGCATTACTTCTCGATATTATTACGCAAGCCGACAGCAGCGATTTCCATTCCCTGCCGCTGCCGCCGCCCAATTTTACCGCCGCCTGCAAAGCGCCGCTGCCGAAATTGCGCATCGCCTATGCAACCGGCATCAACAACATCACCGCCACGCCGGAAGTGCTCGAGGTTTTGAACGCGAAACTGGGGGTGTTGAAAAAATTCGGCAGTGTCGATGAAATCCACCTCGACTGCCCCAACCTGATCGATGTGTTCAACAAGCATTGGATGGCAGTCGCCGCATATTCGTATAAGGAAATGCAGCCGAACTTGCGCAAAGACCTTGACCCGCGATTCACGCATTGGGCGAAGCGCGGCTCAACGATGCAGCTGAATGATTATCTGTGGGCAGAGCGGGAGCGCATGACCATCGGTGAATATTTCAAGGACCTGCTCACCACCTATGACATTCTGGTGACGCCCACCACCGCCATGACCGCCTTCAACGTCGGGCAGAACATGCCGGAAGATGCCAAAGGCAAACCGTGGGATGACTGGACACCCTTCACCTATCCCGCCAACCTTGCAAAATTACCCGCCGCATCACTGCCCGCGGGCATAGACAAAAATGGCCTGCCCGTCGGCATGCAGGTGATGGCCGGATATTTGAAAGACGCGCTGCTCATGACCGTCTGTAAAAACCTCGAAACAGAACTCGCCTTCGTGCCATGGCTGCAACGCAACCCCGGCGCATAAAAAAAAGGCCCGGATTTCTCCGGGCCCTTTTTTGATAGATATGCTTACTGAATCGTTTCCAGCGTCTTGCGGATGCGGGAGACGAGCAGGTCGATGTGCTTGTCTTCCACGATCAGCGGCGGGGACATGGCGAGCACGTTGCCGGTGAAGCGCATGACGGTGTCATGTTCCCAGTACATTTTGTCGAAGGCTTCCATGGCTCTACCCATTTCAACGCCCGGCTTGCGGGTGGTGCCGGGATCCAGCTCCACCGCGCCCATAAGGCCGATGTTGCGGATGTCGATAACGTGCGGCGCGCCTTTTAAGGAATGCAGCGCGTCTTCCCATTTTTTTGACATTTTGGCGGCGTTCTCGAACAGGCCTTCGTCTTTATACACATCCATTGTCGCAAGGGCTGCGGCGCAGGCGAGGGGATGGCCGGAATAGGTGTAGCCGTGCAGGAATTCAACGCCGAATTCGCCGCCTTGCATAAACGCATCGTAAATATGCTTGCGGCAGAAGGTCGCGCCCATCGGCACGGTACCGCTGTTGATGCCTTTGGCGGAGGTTAGAATGTCAGGGATGACATTGAAGAATTCAGCCGCCGTCGCCTTGCCAAGGCGGCCCCAGGCGGTGATGACTTCGTCAAAAATCAGCAGAATGTCATGCTTGTCGCAAATTTTGCGCAGCTTCTCGAGGTAACCTTTCGGCGGCACCAGCACGCCCGTGGAACCCGCAACAGGTTCCACAATCACGCAAGCCACGTTTTCTGCGTCATGCAGCGCAATGATGTTTTCAAGCTCATCCGCAAGGTTCGCACCGTGCTCCGGCTGGCCTTTGGAGAATGCGTTTTTGGAAATGTCATGCGTATGCGGCATCCAGTCCACGTTCGGCATCATGGCGCCGGCATAAACCTTGCGGTTGGCGGGAATGCCGCCGAGCGTTGTGCCGCAAATGTTGACGCCGTGGTACGCACGCTCCCGCGCGATGATTTTGGTTTTCGCAGGCTTGCCGCGCATGCGCCAATAGGCAATCGCCAGCTTGATGGCGGTATCCACCGCGGTCGAGCCGCAGTTGGCAAAAAACACATGGTCGATATCGCCCGGCATTTCCGCGACAAGGCGGGATGCAGCCTTGAAGGACACAGGGTGACCAAAGGCAAAGTTGGGGGCGTAATCGAGCGCCGCTGCCTGCTTTTGAATCGCCTCGATAATTTTGGGGTGACCATGGCCCGCGTTGACGCACCAGAGACCGGCCGAGGCATCCAGCAGCTCGCGGCCATCGTCCGAGTAATAGTACATGCCCTTGGCACCCACCAGCATGCGCGGCTTCTTTTTGAAGCTGCGTTGCGGCGTATAGGGCATGAAATGGGCTTCCAGATCGTTCGGCATCAGCGCCGCGGGGGCGGAGGGTTTGGCTGCACTCGACATGTTTACATATCCTCGAAAAAAGCTTGAAGTCGTTTACTTTCGACAGGTGCCGAGAGCATACTCGAAGGCAATGCTGAATGGCAACCCCACCCCCGAAGCAGCGGGAGAGGCAATATGAAAACCACCAACGGCACCGGAAATCACGAAGACGACGAAACGGCTGATTCGCCCGCGGTCGATTCCAACGTCGCGCGTTTCCCGTCCAAACAGGAACGCGCCGAGTTTGAACGTCTCCGCGCCGCGAACGACCAGCCCGTGCCCAAGCACGAGCCGATTTTCAACATGCCGCCGGTAGTCAAGGCCATGTGCCTTGTGCTCATCGTCATCCAATGCATCGTGCAGGTGCTGCCGGACCCCATGGTTGAATCCATTTTCATGCGGCTGTGGTTTGTGCCGGCCAATTATTCCGGTGACCTGCCGCTGTCCATGGCGACCTTCCTTGGCCCTGTCACGCATATGCTGCTGCATGGCGGCTGGATGCATCTCTGCATCAACGTCGGCACGCTGCTCGCCTTTGGCGCGGGGCTGGAAAAAAATATCGGCGGCAAAAAATTGATGATCCTGTTTATCAGCACCGGCATCATCGGCGCTTTCACGCATTTCGCTGTGTATCCGCATGCGGAGCAGCCGCTGATCGGCGCGTCCGGCGGCATATCAGGGTTATTCGGCGCGATCTTGATGATGGCGCAGGCGCAGGGAAATATGGGGCCGGGTTACAGCAAGGTCGCGCTGTTCGCCATTTTATGGGTTTTAATTTCGGGCTTTTTCGGCGCTTACGGCATGCCGGGGACAGATCAACCCATCGCATGGACAACCCATGTCGGCGGCTTCGTCGCGGGGTTGCTGCTGTATCATCCGGTTGCGAAACTGAAAATATAAGGCCTTAGGCGGTCGCGGCCTTGCGCGGGATCAGCGTTTCCAGCAGTTTCGTCAGCACGGCAGGGTCGAAGGGTTTGGGCACAAAATCATTCATGCCGGCTTCAAGACATTTTTCGCGGTCGCGCTCCAGCACATGCGCCGTCATGGCGACAATGGGCGTCGGGACCAGATGGCGGTCTTCTTCCAGCTGGCGTATGCGCCGTGTGCTTTCATAGCCGTCCATGTCGTGCATCTGCACATCCATCAGGACAAGATCATAATGCCCGTTCTGGAAGCGGCGCACGGCTTCAAGGCCGTTTTCGGCGGTGTCGTAATCATAGCCAAGGTGGTCCAGCAGTGCGGTCACGACCAGAATATTTGGCGCATAATCGTCAACTACCAGCACGTTGCGGCTTGCGGCACGGCCGCTGCGCGCAACCGTTTCCACCAGCTCCAGCCCATGGCGGCGCAGGGGAACGCCGACGGTGAAGGTAGATCCAAGGCCCTCGCGGCTATCGGCGCTGATCGACCCGCCCATGCTTTCGACCAGGCCCTTGCAGATGGAAAGGCCAAGGCCGGAGCCGCCGTATTTGCGCGTCATGGAGGCATCGGCCTGCGTGAATTTTTCAAAAATCATTCCCAGCTTGTCGGCTGCAATGCCAATGCCGGTGTCGACAACGTCGATGGTCAAAAAGCAGGCGTCGCGTTCCTGCCGTTGCACGGCCACACGTACGTCGACCTTGCCGCGCTCGGTAAATTTGATCGCGTTGGCGATGAGGTTCGTCAACACCTGCTGCAGGCGAAAGGCATCGCCGATATAATCCTTCGGCATCGGCGCTGCATAATGAATGTCCAGCGTCAGGCCTTTTTCATCTGCCTTGATGCTGAGCAGGTCGACAACGCGCCCCACCAGTTCCGGCAGGCTGAATTCCACATTTTCCAGCTCGACCGAACCTGCGCCAAGGCGCGAAAAATCCAGCAGGTTGTTGATCAGCGCCATCAGTCCTTCCGCGCTATTCTGCAGGGTTTCCACATATTTCCTCTCCTTGCCGCCAATCGCGGGCGACATGGACAAAATGTTGGAAAGGCCGATGATGGCGTTCATCGGCGTGCGCAGTTCATGGCTGATGCTGGCGAGGAATTCATCCTTGCGGCGGTTTGATTCCCGCAATGCTTATTCCGTCTTGCGGTGTTCGGTGACGTCGCGCGCCACTTTCGATGCGCCGATGATCGTGCCGCGCATATCAAAAATGGGGGAGACGGTGAGGGATATGCTGATCGGGCTGCCGTCTTTGCGGCGGCGCAGGGTTTCAAAGTGATCCACCCTGCGGCCAGATTTAACCTTACCGAGAATGGCGTATTCTTCATCCACCAGTTCCGGCGGGATGATCAGCGTCACGTGCTGGCCAATCGCCTCCGCCGCGGTGAAGCCGAACATGCGCTCCGCCGCCGTATTCCACGACGTGATATGGCCGTCAAGATTTTTGCTGATGATGGCATCTTCGGACGAGCCGACGATGGCGGCAAGATGCGCGTTCGATTTTTCCGCCAACTTCAGGAAGGAAACATCGCGCGCGACCTTTGAGGCGCCGATGACCTGCCCTTGCGGGTTGCGGATGGGCGATACGGTGAGGGAAATATCCACCAGCTGCCCGTCCCTGCGGCGGCGCTTGGTTTCAAAATGGTCGACGCGGTTGCCCTGGCTGACCTTGCCGAGGATGATCAGCTCTTCGTCCTCCAGTCCCGGGGGAATCAGCAGGTTGATGTGCTTGCCGATAGCTTCTTCCGGCCCGTAGCCAAAAATCCGGTTGGCGGCCTGGTTCCAGGTGGTGATGATGCCCAGCAGCGTCAGGCCAATGATGGCGTCGTCCGACGACTCGATGATGGCGGCAAGGTAAGCGCCTGCCTCGGCATCGGTCAGTTTCGGGGGTGGAAACGTCATCGGTTTTGATCCAAATGGTTCGGAGAGGCAAACGTGCTGTACGAGTATCGCATGCACCTTGGAAGTGCAACAAGGCTCTACCATAACGTATGGCAGATAATTTCGTTCCATTGAATAAAAAAATCTGACAACCGGAAAGATAGGGGCTGCAGGTGATTGTTTACCCCAATATCTAGCGCATGGCGGTTTTAGCAACAAAATACCGCTATTTTTCGCTTGAGGCGGCAGGGACGGCAGGATAAGTTCTGCGCCGGAGTTTTTTTTCAGGGATACCAAGAATGAATACGAAACAGCAGGAAACCGGCATTGCCGCCGGCCGCATTAACGAGATCCAGCAGCAGATGCGCGATATCTGCCGCCCGCAGTATGACGAATATTACAAAGTGACCACCGAACACGGTTTCACCAAAATCACGCTGCCGAAAAAGAAGTAAATTTATTAAGGCATCACGCCGGTCTTGATGCCCTGCGGCGGTTCGATGATCGCACCGCCGGCAAGGGCGGGCTGGATTTTAGGGTCATGCACCTCAAGGCTCGGCGTCATCCAGCCCAGCTGGTCAAAGGCGCCGCAGCGCGGGCAAAGTCCCTGCCAGTCAAAGGCCGAATGTCCGCAGGAACGGCAGACCCAGCGCGCATCCGCCGGATGTTCCGCCGCCAGCTCTAGATATTCCCGCGCTTTCAATTGATTGCCGGTTTCCTCATGCTCCAGCCGCGCCAGCAATTTGAAATCCATGCCGGTGTTCAGGTGCTCGCGCGCTTCTTTGTACATGCGGCCCTGCAGGGCGGCCGCGCCAAGGGCGCGGTGCGCGTCGCGGTGTTCGGGTTGCATGTCGTATAAATGTTTCGTCCAGTCGTAGGCATCTCTGCCGGCATCATAAGGCGATTTCGCTTTTTTGGCGGGCGGCATAAAGG
>JBBQWK010000049.1:0-8464 GCA_038210695.1 Alphaproteobacteria bacterium | reverse complement strand
ACGGGAAATCGCTCGTCAACGACAAAGGCGCCGTGTTTGATACAGAGATTGTGCTGAAGGCGGAAGATATTGCGCCGCAGGTCACCTGGGGCACCATCCCTGAAACCGTTGCGCCGATTACGGGCAGCGTGCCGAACCCCGCCGACATTGCCAATGAAGGCCAGCGCGCCTTTATCACCCGCGCGCTCGATTATATGGGCCTGACCCCGGGCACGAAGCTGACGGATGTTAAAATCGACAAAGTCTTCATCGGTTCCTGCACCAATGCGCGGATTGAAGACATGCGCGAAGTCGCAAAAGTTGTTGAAGGCCGCCATGTGGCGTCAACGGTTTACGCCATGATCGTTCCGGGCTCCGGCCTTGTGAAAGAACAGGCGGAAAAAGAAGGCCTTGATAAAATCTTCATCACCGCCGGCTTTGACTGGCGCGAAGCCGGTTGCTCCATGTGCCTTGCCATGAACGCCGACAAGCTGGAGCCGGGGGAGCGCTGCGCGTCAACCTCCAACCGCAACTTCGAGGGCCGTCAGGGCCGCGGCGGGCGCACCCACCTCATGAGCCCAGCGATGGCGGCGGCAGCCGCCGTCACCGGCCACCTGACCGATGTGCGCGACCTCGCCAAAGCATAAGGAACGACAACATGCAAAAATTCGACAAACTCTCCGGCCCAGCCGCGCCCCTCAACATGGTCAACGTCGATACTGATATGATCATCCCGAAGCAGTTCCTGAAAACCATCCAGCGCACGGGGCTTGGCAAGTTCCTGTTCAACGACCTGCGCTTTACGCCGGAAGGCGCGGAGAAGCCGGAGTTTGTGCTGAACAAGCCTGCCTACCGCCACGCGCAAATTCTGGTTGCCGGTGAAAACTTCGGCTGCGGTTCGTCGCGCGAACATGCGCCGTGGTCGCTGCTCGATTTCGGGATCCGCTGCGTGATTGCGCCGAGCTACGCCGATATTTTCTACAACAACTGCTTCAAGAACGGCGTGCTGCCGCTCGTCCTGCCGAAAGAGGCGGTCGACGAGCTGATGAAAGACGCCGATGCCCGGCTAGAACTGAGCATTGACCTTGACGCGCAGACCGTGACCGGCGGCAACCGCAAGACATACAAGTTCGACATCGACCCCTTCCGCAAAAAATGCCTGCTGAACGGCCTTGATGACATTGGCCTGACATTGGAACACGCGAGTGAAATCGGCAGTTTTGAGCAGACGCAGAAGCAGAGCCAGCCATGGCTTTTTGGCGCGGCCAAAGCCTAATATCCTGCTGAATCAAGGGCTTTTCTTTAACATATTGACAAGCCAAGGCGTCCGGCTATGCTGGCGCCAATTCAAAAAATTATGCTTCAACAAAAGGACTGTCCAGCCATGCAACTCCCCAAGAAAAACACGCTGAAAGCCGCCTTCGTCGCCGCTGTCGCCGGCCTGACCCTGTCGGGTTGCGCGGTTGTTCCCTACGAGCCAGCGTATCGCCACCGCGAACCGGTCATCTATGTGCCGCAGCCGGTGATTGTTGTTCCCGCGCCGCGGTTTGAACATCACCACCCCAACTTCCATCCGCACCGCCGCGGCTGGTAATCTCACTTCTATAAGGACTGCAGCGCATGACCCAAGTCAGGCAGATCGTCGTATTGCCGGGTGACGGCCTTGGCCCCGAAGTTATGGCGGAGGCCTTGAAGGTTATCGCCTGGTTCAACCAGCACTTCGGCAGCAATATCCAGACATCGGAAGGCGACATCGGCGGCATTTCCATCGACCGTCACGGCGTGCCGCTGTCGGATGCGACCTTAGAAAAATGCCGCGCGGCGGATGCCATTCTGCTGGCCGCTGTCGGCGGGCCGAAATGGGACAAGGTGGATTACAATATCCGCCCTGAAGCCGGCCTTTTGAAGCTGCGTAAATCGCTGGAGCTTTTTGCCAACCTGCGCCCTGCGAAGGTTTTTGACGCGCTGGTCGATGCCTCCACCTTAAAGCGTGAAATCGTGCAGGGTCTTGATATCCTCATCGTGCGGGAATTGACCGGCGGCGTATACTTTGGCGAACCGCGCGGCATCGAAACCCTGCCGGATGGCCAGCGCCGCGGCATCAACACGCAAGTCTACACCACGTCGGAAATCCACCGCGTCGCGCGCGTGGCCTTTGAAATGGCGAAACGCCGCCAGAACCGCGTATGTTCCGCCGAAAAAGCAAACGTGATGGAATCCGGGAAATTGTGGCGTGAAGAAGTGACCGCGCTGCATGCCAAGGAATACAAAGACGTGGAACTGTCGCATATGTATGCCGACAATTGCGCCATGCAGCTGTGCCGCCGTCCAGCGCAGTTTGACGTGATTGTGACCGACAACCTGTTCGGCGATATTCTGTCGGATGAAGCCGCCATGCTGACCGGCTCCCTCGGCATGTTGCCCTCCGCATCGCTGGGTGAAGTCAAAGCCAACGGCAAGCGCGCCGCGCTGTATGAACCGATCCACGGCTCCGCCCCTGATATCGCGGGCAAGGGCATTGCGAACCCGCTGGCGACGATTTTATCCGTCGCCATGATGTTCCGTTATTCCTTCGACATGAAAACGGAAGCGGATGTGCTGGAAGCCGCGGTTGAAAACCTGCTCGGCCAGAACCTGCGCACCGCCGACATTATGTCGGAGGGCTGCAAAAAGCTCTCGACCTCCGAAATGGGCGACGCGCTGATAGCCACGCTTTCCGCCCGCAAGCAATCCGCCGCCTAAAAGGAACTGCCATGACCAAGAAGTATGACGTTGTTGCCTTAAGCGCCATTTGCGTGGATATCCAGCTGAAGGCCGATGACGCGCATCTTGAAAGCCACGGCGTCAAAAAAGGCCTCAGCAATCTTGTGACACCGCAGACGGTGGCGGATATTGTCGCAGGCCATGCGCCGCATATTTCCCCCGGCAGCCCCGGCGCGAATGTGGCGGCGGGTGTTGCGCTTCGTGGCGGCAATGCAGCGCTGATTGGTAAAATTGCCAACGACGTGCACGGCAATTTCTTCAAAACCCGTGTGCAGAATAACGGCATTGCCTTTACCCCCCTGCTCTCTGCCAATGACGAAACGGCGACGACCGCCGTACTGGTGATGACCACGCCCGATAAAGAACGCACTTTCGCCTTCGCCTCCGGCGCGGGCTATGAACTTCAGCCGGAAGATATTGATGCCGCGCTGATCGGCAATGCAAAAATCACCTATCTCGATTCATACCTCTGGCTATCGCAAACCGGCAAAGATGCCGTGCATCAGGCGGCGGAACTCGCTAAACAATCCGGCGGGCTTGTCGCACTTGCGCTGAATGATGCCGGCGTTGTCGGCCGTAACCAGCCGGCCTTCCTCGCGCTGGCAAAATCCCACGCCGATATTCTTGTGGGCGACCAGAAAGAATTTGCGACGCTGTTCGGCACCGCAACGCTGGAAGACACGATGGATGCCATCAAAGCCTCCGGTAAAACAGCCTCAATGACCATGGGCGCAAAGGGCGCGTATATTTTTGAGGCCGGCGCGGCAGTGCATGTGCCCGCCAACCCCATCGCACGGGAAAAAATTATCGATACCAACGGCGCGGGCGACCAGTTTGCGGCGGGTTTCCTCTACGGCCTCGCGTCCGGCAAGTCGCCGGTGGACGCCGGCAAGCAGGGCGCAGACTGGGCGACCGATATTATCCAGCATATGGGCGCGGAACCGCAGGTTGGGCGCAATGCCGCCCCGGCTGCCCGTAATCTGAAAAACACACCCTGACGCCAATACCATAACCGCGCAACAGTCCCGCCAGTTTTTAAAGACGCGTTTGAACCCTTTTGCTATTGTTGCTGCGAAGGGTATCGCTTCCATGAAACAGTTCCTGAAACGCATTTCGCTGCCATTTTTCGCTGTCGTCCTGCTTGCAGGTCTGCTGCTGCAGAACGCGCAACCGTCCAGAGCCGATGATGACGCGCCGCTGGCGATCGTCATTAAAATCGACGGGCTGATTTCCCCCTCGACGCTCGACCTTGTTACCCGCAGCCTGCAGGGCGCGGCCGACCAGAAGGCCGACATCGTTATCCTCGAAATGCAGACGCCCGGCGGCCTGTATGATTCCATGCAGAGCATCATCCAGCGAATTCTCGATAGCCCCGTGCCGGTTGCGGCTTACGTCTCCCCGCCCGGCTCGCACGCTGCCAGCGCGGGCACGTATATTTTAGAAGCGGCACATATTGCCGCTATGGCGCCCTCCACCGTGATCGGCGCAGCCACACCCATCCACATGGGCGACAACAGCCCGATGGAAAATTTCAGCGCCGATCAGGTGAAGGAATACGCAACGCCCAAATCAACGCTCGACCACAAGATGGTCAATGATGCCGCCGCCTATATCCGCGGCTTGGCCGAACTGCGCGGCCGCAACATGGAATGGGCGGAAAAAGCCGTGCGCGAGGCTGTGAGCCAGACGGCGACGGAAGCCCTTGCCTCCAAATCTATCGACCTCATTGCGGTGGATGACGAGGAGCTGCTGAATAAAATTGATGGCCGCGAAGTGAAAATGGCCGGCGCGAAAACCATGAAGCTCCACACCAAGGGCGGCCGCATTGAAACCATTCACCGCGACTGGCGCACCGATCTGCTGGATATCATCACCAATCCCAACGTCGCCTTCCTGCTCATCGTCTTCGGCGCCATTGGCATTATCTATGAATGCCTCCATCCCGGCCTGTTTATCCCCGGCGTTGCTGGGCTGATCGCCTTTATCCTTGGCCTGTTCGCCATGAACGTACTGCCGGTTAATTATACCGGCCTTGCGCTCTTGCTGACCGGCATCGGGCTGATGGTGGCGGAGGCTTTTGCGCCCTCCTTTGGCGCGCTCGGCCTTGGCGGGGCGATTTCATTTGCAGTGGGGGCAACCATGCTTATCGACAGTAAAGACCCGACCTTCGGCATCGATCCTTATGTCATCGGCGGCGTCACGCTGACGGCCCTCGTCGTTCTCAGCATCCTTCTGGCGGTCGCCCTGCGCGCCCAAAAGCGCCCTGTTGTGACGGGTATCGAGGAAATGAAAGCCGCGGTTGCGGAAGTCGTCAACTGGGGCAGCGGCAAGGGCGAAGTGCGCGTTGCCGGTGAGCTCTGGTCAGCCATCGCCGCATCGCCGGACTTCATCATCAACCCCGGCGACCGCGTCAAAATTCTCGAGATCGACGGCCTGCGCCTGATTGTGCAGCCGGAATAACATTAGCTATACCTGACTTAAACTTTATTGCTTCAGAAAGGATTACCCCACCATGGGTTTTGGCATTACAGGCTTTTTCCTCGTCCTCATTCTTATCTTCCTTGGCTACACGCTGCGCGTGCTGCGCGAATATGAACGCGGTATTGTGTACACCCTCGGCCGCTTTACCGGCGTCAAAGGCCCCGGCCTTATCGTCCTGATCCCCGGCGTACAACAGATGGTGCGCATTGACCTCCGCGTCCGCACCATTGACGTGCCCAGCCAGGACATCATCTCCAAAGACAACATTTCGGTGAAGGTCAACGCGGTGGTTTATTACCGCGTCGTCGCGCCTGAAAAAGCCATCAACAACGTCGCCGACTTTATGCGCGCCACGTCGGAACTGTCGCAGACAACGCTCCGCGAAGTCCTCGGCAAGCACGAGCTAGATGAAATGCTGACAGCCCGCGACAAGCTTTCTTCCGACATCCGCGAATTGCTGGACAACCAGACCGACCAGTGGGGTATTAAAGTCTCCAACGTTGCGCTTAAGCACATCGACATCGCCGAAAGCATGATCAAGGCCATCGGCCGCCAGGCGGAGGCGGAACGCGAACGCCGCGCCAAGATCATCTCGGCGGAAGGTGAATTGCAGGCCGCAGGGAAACTGGTGGAAGCCGCCCGTACGCTGGCCGGCGACCCCAACGCCATGCAGCTGCGCTATCTCTCGGCCTTCCAGGATATCGCCAACGATAAAACCAACACCATCATCCTGCCGCTGCCGCTCGACTTGCTCAAGCGCCTCGGCTCTTAATCGAACAAACAAAAACCGCCGCAGCCTTCACGGGTTGCGGCGGTTTTTTTTGTGCCTTGGAATTTCTATTTCACCACGGCGCGCGATTTGCCGATGGGTCGGTATTTGCAGGTGAAGGTAAAGGGCTTCGGGTTATCGGTCTTGACCAGATGCACATATTTGCCGCTGCCGGAAATCGCCTCCCCAATGCCGGAGATTTTTTCCACCTCGAAGGTGTAATCCTCATGCCGCTGCGGCCAGTGCAAAATTTCGCGCAAAGCGCGCGCCTTGGCCTTTGACTGCGTCGAGGCGACGACAAAAACGTTCTTGTGCAGCTCGCTGAAATCATCGGGGTCATAGCCGCCAAGATTGACGAACCACAATTTGTCCTCGCTCTCCGGCTTCGTATCTTTGAGCACAATGTCATGCCCGTCGGCGGAGGTGAGCTCGCCCCAGCAGTCAAGGTGCAGGCTTTCGCGCGTGCCCCACCAGCCAGCCTTCAGCGTGTCATAGGTATCCTCGATCGCATCGGCGACAACAAAGCGCACATCGTGCAGCTCGATCAGCGAGGTTTCGGTCGAACCGCCGATATAGATGGCAAAGAGCTTCATAGCGAGAATCCTTCCAGCGTCTGGCAATAATACAGTGCCCGATGCTAAAGGCCCCGAAAGCACCATGCAACAGACTGTTTTCATTGGCAAAATTTTACTTGAAGGTAAAGGGCATTAAGGTTAATCTGCGCGTCTTGCCGTCGGGTAATAAATCCTCATTTTGCGGAGAGGTGGCCGAGCGGTTGAAGGCGCTCGCCTGGAAAGCGGGTATACCGTAAGGTATCGTGAGTTCGAATCTCATCCTCTCCGCCATTACCTTTTTCGCCGGCTACTTTCGCCTTTGGAGTTAGCCATGACAGCCCAAGCACAAAAAATTGAAAATTCCGCAGCGCCCGCAGTAGATATTCTGCGCCCGCTGCCCCTCACCAGCTGGTCGCCGGTGGCAGACCCCGCCGCCGATATCGGCGCGATGCTGGAGACAGGGCTTGTCCCCTACTTCCCGAACCTTGGTTTTGAATTCCAGCCGCAGGAAAAATACCTGCTCGACCCTAAATGGTCGGATGGCAAGGCGAAAAACATTTCCCTTCGCCCCACCGGCAAGCTGACCGGCGCCGATGGCGATGACAAGGCGATGGCAGATATTCAAGCCGTGCTGGCGCGTTATTCCGCCGCCGCCAAATCACTCATCGCCGCGTTGATCCCCGCCTATGTGCCGAACCTGATTGACGGCAACACCACCTTCCGCAACGTCGAGATCCGCGGCCGCAAATCCAGCTGGCGGAAAGACGACACGCGCCTGCATGTGGATGCCTTCCCGTCAAACCCGACGCAAGGCATGCGCCTGCTGCGCGTTTTCACCAACGTCAACCCCAACGGTAAGCCGCGCGAATGGCGTGTGGGTGAACCCTTTGACGTCTTCGCCGCTAAATTCCTGCCGCAGACCAAGCCGCCCTTCCCCGGTTACTTAACGGCGCTGAAGGCGCTTGGAATCACCAAAAAACGCCGCAGCCTGTACGACCATGTCATGCTGCAGCTGCATGACGCCGTGAAGGGCAATATGGATTACCAGCGCAGCGCGCCGCAGGCCGCTGTTGATTTCATGCCCGGCACGACATGGCTTGTCTTCAGCGACCAGGTGCTGCATGCCGCCATGGCGGGCCAGTTCCTCATGGAAAAAACCTTCTACCTGCCGGCAGATGCGCTGCAGCACCCTGAAACATCGGTATTGAGCGTGCTGGAGCGGTTGTCGAAAAAGACATTGCTGACAAAAGCAGACGTTTAAATTTAAGCGCGTGCCGCAACAGCGGCTGCCGCCGCCGCATCTTCGCAGATATAGCGGTAAATTTCCTCGCCCTGCGCTTGGGTGCCCGCACGCAACACGGCGGAGGGGTGATAGGTAATCAGAATGCGCGATGCTCCTGATTCAAACCATTGTCCCCGTTGTTCTTTCATGCTGAAGCCGTGGCCCAGCAATGATTTTGCCGCGGTGAGGCCAAGGCCGAGGATGACGCGCGGCCGTACCGTTTCCCGCTCCGCCTCAAGCCACGGTTTGCAGGCGTTTATTTCCCGCGCGTTCGACGATTGGTGAATGCGCTTTTTACCGCTTTGGGTGAACTTGAAATGCTTCACCGCATTGGTCAGGTAGGTTTCTTCGCGCTTTATACCCGCCGCCGCCAACGCCTGCATTAAAACCTGTCCGGCGGGGCCGGTGAAGGGCGTGCCGTTTACATCCTCCTGCTCGCCCGGTTGTTCGCCGATAATCATCAACCGTGCTGTTTCCGGCCCCTGCCCGAAAACGGTTTGCGTGGCATGGCAATGCAAGGGGCAACCTTCACAGCTTTTCGCGGCGGCGGCAAGGATGCCGATATTCCGTGCGTCCGGCAGGAATTGCGCGGCGGAGCGGGCGAAGCCTTCTTGATGGCGCAGCATTTCCTCGACC
>JBBQWK010000048.1:0-8559 GCA_038210695.1 Alphaproteobacteria bacterium | reverse complement strand
ACCGCGCAGGAAGAGCCGGACGATACGAGCGATATCAACTTCCTCAATATGCGAATGATTCACAGTATCGGCAAAAAATCCAAAACCTGTCCCGTGCCCGACAAATATAAGTCCATCGACCTTGCCACCTTCAATTATGAAGAGGGTAATGAGGACATGCTGGAAAAACTGGACGAGGCCTGCAAGCCGTAACGCGCCGCAACAAAATTACGCCTGAAAATAGCGTATTGATTTAATCTTTCCGGCGGTTATAGTTTTCTCATCAAAAATCAAAAACGGATGGACCCTATGGGACGCCGCATATTTGCAAAGCTGACGCTTGCAGCCGCCTTGGCCTTTGGCCTTTACGAGGCGGCGGACGCAACTGCGCCTGCACCGAACGTAACGCCGATCTTCAACACGGCTTCCGCTAACCCGACACAAAAAGCCGCCGAATACCGGCTGGATGGTTTACAGGAACCCGCGCATACCGGCAAGGAAATCTGGCGCGTGCGCGTCGGTTCCTGGGAAATGGCGGCAAGTGGGCATCATACGTTTATTGAATTCTCGCCTTATTGCACTGATGGCAACGTCTGCCGCGACAAGAGTGACATTTACCAAATCCACGGCATCGCCATGGATGAAACGCGCGGTAACTACGCGCAACTCGATTTCCTGAAATCAGAATCCTACACCCGCTATGAATCCGGCGACTATGTTCTGAAGGCGCTTGGCGTCAATCAGGATTATAACCGCAAGTTCTTCCGGCAGGAGCCGGACAATTATGTCGATGTGTTTTATGGCTCCAAGGAAGAAGTCCTGAAAATGTACCTCGACGGCATGAAAATCGTCGACATCATCAACAAAAACGATGACCCCTACATTCTGACCGCGCATAACAGCAACAGCGCCCAGCACAGCGTGCTGACCGGTATTGGCCTGCCGACACCGCCGCTGTATGTCGACCATAACCTTACCGCCCTTGGCGGACGTATCTGGTGCCCCGGCATCGGCGTGTCGCTGCTGCCGAAGGATTGGAATCAGCAGAAGGTGCGGGAGCAGGGCGGTTACAGCAACCTTTCCGCCGAAGACCTCGAAAAAGCCGCGCGCAAAGTTTCCGGCGCGGAGCGCATGTTCGCGACCTTCAAGCCTTTACAAAACAATTCGCCAAAGCCGCCGGGCGCATGAGGTTTCTTTTCCTCATTGCCTTTTTGCTGCTCGCGACGCCAGCATTCGCACATGATGAAGCTTTGCCATTGGGCGACGGTAAAATCTCCGCCGCACCGCAAATCGGCTACATTTTTTCCTGCCAGCAGAATTTCAGCAACAGCTTCCCCGGCGCGCAGGTCGTGGGGCGGTGGATAAAGGGCAACGTCTGGTATCCTGATGAAAAGCTGCATGTGCAGGGCTATGTTGCATGGCCGAACAGCAGTATTTCAATTACCGAGGAAAACGGCTTTCGCATTATCCGCGCCAATAACCTGCCGAAGCATCCGACAGGCGTTTATCCCGTCAGCCCGAACGATCCTGCCTATCAGGTTGACCGCAACCCGAATTCAATTTCCGAACAGCAGATTTTGCTGAAGTTGCCCTTGTCGCCCTCGGCGTCCAACCCGTCTTGCGTGCCGATGGGCATAATCGGGTTCGCGCTCACCGGCACCGCAATTTTTAACGGTTTAGATGCCGGCGGGCGGGATGCAGCAGCACATGAGGTTCTGGATAAATGCGATGGTCACCCGCAACCGCAGGGCCAATACCACTATCACAGCTACAGCCACTGCCTGAACGACAAGGCCAGCGAAGCCGGCGGCCATAGCGACCTTGTCGGTTATGCGCTAGATGGTTACGGCATTTACGGTTTGAAGGGCGAGGATGGCAAGGAATTGCATTCCGCCGACCTTGATGCCTGCCACGGACATACCCATACCGTGATGTGGAACGGCCAGCCGCAAAAATTTTACCATTATCACATGACCGCCGATTACCCCTACACCCTCGGCTGCTACCACGGCACGCCCACCAGCGGGGGGCAGGCCGCGATGCCAAACCGCGATCCGCACGGGCAGGGACCGGATGACCGTCCCCGTGGCGGTGATAGAGGTAATGGCCAAGGCAGGGGCGATCCGAGACAAATTATGCAGTCCGCCGCCGCCATTCTAAAAGTCGACCCCGAAACCCTCCGCGCCGCCGTCGGCCCGCCCCCCCCCCCGATTTCGCCAAAGCCGCCAAGGCCCTCAACCTGCCGGAAGCCACCGTTCGTGCTGCGTTTGATACTGCACGGGGCGTCGAGCGTTGATTATGTAATCAAAACCCCTTCCGTCCTTGCCAAACTGCCGGTCTTTGCTTAATTAAAGGTGCTTCAAATTCACCGAGCGAGACGAGGGTTCTAGTGTCATCATCCGCATCAACTTCCGCACCCGCGGGCAAGGCCAAGCTGGAAACAGTAAAGGCGCCGTCCAACATTGCGTCGCCGGAGCAGATGCTCCAGTTTTATAAGGACATGCTCCTTATCCGCCGTTTCGAGGAAAAGGCGGGTCAGCTGTACGGCATGGGCCTCATCGGCGGTTTCTGCCACCTGTATATTGGTCAGGAAGCAGTCGTCGTCGGCGTGCAATCGGCCTTGAAAGAGGGCGATGATGTTATCACCGCCTACCGCGACCACGGCCACATGCTGGCAACCGGCATGGATGCCAAGGGCGTCATGGCGGAGCTGACAGGACGCAAGGGCGGCTATTCCAAAGGCAAGGGCGGCTCCATGCACATGTTCAGCCGCGACAAGGGTTTTTACGGCGGCCACGGCATTGTCGGCGTGACCGGCCCGCTGGGCGCGGGTCTGGCGTTTGCGCATAAATACCGTAACGACGGCGGCATCTCCTGCGCCTATTACGGGGACGGCGCGGCCAACCAGGGCCAGATTTACGAGGCCTACAACATGGCGGCGCTGTGGAAACTGCCCGTCCTGTTCATTATCGAAAACAACAAATACGGCATGGGCACCAGCCAGGCGCGCCATGCGGCCGGCGAACTTTACAAGCGCGGCGAAGCCTATGGCATCCCCGGCGAGAAGATCAACGGTATGGATGTGATGGTCGTGCGTCAGGCGGCATTGAAAGCGGTTGAATACATCCGCTCCGGCAATGGCCCGATGATTTTGGAATTCTCCACCTATCGCTACCGCGGACATTCGATGTCCGACCCCGGCAAATACCGGAGCAAGGAGGAAGTGGAGGAAATGCGCGAACACCACGACCCCATCGACACCATCAAGAAAGCCATTCTCGAAGGCGGCAAAACCACCGAGGATGACTTCAAGTCGATTGAAAAAGAAGTCAAAGCGGTCGTCAATGAATCCGCTGAATTCGCGCAGCAAAGCCCGGAGCCCGACCCGTCGGAGCTTTGGACCGATGTGATGTTGTAAGGAGGGTATAGATATGTCCACACAGATTTTAATGCCCGCCCTGTCGCCGACGATGACCGAAGGCAAGCTTGCCAAATGGCTGAAGAACGAAGGCGATAAAGTGAAGCCCGGCATGGTGATTGCCGAAATCGAAACCGACAAGGCGACGATGGAAGTCGAAGCCGTCGATGAAGGCGTTCTCGGCA
Source organism: Alphaproteobacteria bacterium (assembly GCA_038210695.1). Lineage (GTDB taxonomy): Bacteria > Pseudomonadota > Alphaproteobacteria > Micavibrionales > UBA2020 > JAPWJZ01. The sequence goes on along the minus strand of JBBQWK010000048.1, from coordinate 4,977 downwards.
AAATCCTCGTGCCCGCAGGCACTGAAGGCGTTGCCGTCAACACGCCCATCGCCACGCTGCTGGAAGAAGGCGAAAGCGCGGATGCGCAGCCTGCCGCCGCAGCGCCCAAAGCCGAAGCTCCGAAAAAACAGGAAGCTGCACCTGCTCAAATGCAAGCAGCGGCACCTCAACCTACGGCCGCGCCGGTCCAAACCGAAAAGGAATGGAAAGGCCCGACAGTAACGCTAACCGTGCGCGAAGCTTTACGCGATGCGATGGCGGAAGAAATGCGCGCTGATAAAGACGTCTTCGTCATGGGCGAAGAAGTTGCCGAATATCAGGGCGCCTACAAAGTCACTCAAGGCCTGCTGCAGGAATTTGGCGACAAGCGCGTGATTGATACGCCGATTACCGAATATGGCTTTGCCGGCATCGCCGTTGGCGCGGCCTTTGCAGGCCTGAAACCCATTACCGAATTCATGACCTGGAACTTCGCCATGCAGGCGATTGACCATGTCATCAATTCGGCTGCCAAAACGCTTTACATGGCCGGTGGCCAGCTGGGCTGCCCCATCGTCTTCCGCGGCCCGAACGGCGCTGCAACCCGCGTTGGCGCGCAGCACTCCCAGTGCTACGCCAGCTGGTATGCGCATTGCCCGGGTCTTATCGTTCTGGCGCCGTGGTCCGCTGCCGATGCGAAAGGCCTGTTGAAGGCCGCCATACGCAACCCGAACCCCGTTGTCTTCCTCGAAAACGAGATGATGTATGGACAGTCGTTTGAAATCCCCGCCGATGCCGATTTCGTTTTGCCCATCGGCAAGGCGAAAGTGGAGCGCGAAGGCACGGATGTCACCATCACCTCCTTCAGCCGCATGGTCGGCGTGGCGCTGCAGGCCGCCGAGAAACTGGCGGAGCAGGGCATCAGTGCGGAGGTTATCAACCTGCGCACACTGCGCCCGCTGGATACCGAAACCATCATCAACAGCGTCAAGAAAACGAACCGTCTTGTGTCTGTTGAAGAAGGCTGGCCGGTCGCCGGCATGGGTTCCGAAATGGCGGCTATCATGATGGACAGCTGCTTTGACTACCTCGACGCACCCGTGACGCGTGTGTATGGCGCGGATGTGCCGATGCCCTATGCCGCCAACCTTGAAAAACTCGCATTGCCGCAGGTCGAGCATATTATCGACGCCGCGAAAAAGGTGGCCTATGCCGCATAATGTTTTAATGCCCGCCCTGTCGCCGACCATGACCGAAGGCAAGCTTGCCAAATGGGTCAAGAAGGAAGGCGACAAGGTAAAACCCGGCATGGTGATTGCCGAGATTGAAACCGACAAGGCGACGATGGAAGTCGAAGCCGTGGATGAAGGCACGCTTGCCAAAATCCTCGTTCCCGCAGGCACTGAAGGCGTCGCCGTCAACACGCTCATCGCCGTGCTGCTGGAAGAGGGGGAAGATGCTTCCTCCATCGCCAAATCCGCCGATGCACCCGCGCCGAAAACAGTGACTCCTGCCAACCAGCCGAAAGCCGATGCGACCAAGCCCGCGCCGACCATGGCCGTTGTTCAGCCTGCCGCCGCTGCACCCAAAGCCGAGGGCAGCCGCATTTTTGCGAGCCCGCTTGCGAAGCGCATTGCGAAAGACAAAGGCATCGACCTTGCCTCCGTTAAAGGCTCCGGCCCGCACGGACGTATTGTGAAGTCGGACCTTGAAAAAGCGCCGGCAGGCACTGCAACGAAACCCGCGACCGCCGGTGCGAAAGCGCCGATGATGCACGCAACCGGCCCCGATGCGAAAGCCTTGGCCGACGCCTATGGTATTCCGTACAAACTGGTGCCGAACAACGGCGTGCGTAAAGTCATCGCCCGCCGCCTGACGGAATCCAAACAGACCATTCCGCATTTCTACCTGACGGTGGATTGCGAGCTGGACACTCTGCTGGAAGTCCGCAAGCAATTGAACGATTCCGCCAGCGGTTACAAAATTTCCGTCAATGATTTCGTCATCAAAGCAACAGGCCTCGCGCTCGAAAAATATCCCGCCGCCAACGTCAGCTGGACGGATGAAGCGATTGTGCAATACGAACGCGCCGATGTCTCGGTCGCGGTCGCAACGCCGAACGGCCTGATCACGCCCATCATCACCGACGCCGCGAAGAAGAGCCTGAAGGAAATTTCGAGCCAGATGAAAGACCTTGGCATTAGAGCCAAGGAAGGCAAGCTGAAGCCCACCGAATTCCAGGGCGGCACTATTTCCGTTTCCAACCTCGGCATGTTCGGCATCCGCGAATTCGCGGCCATCGTCAACCCGCCGCAGGGCGCGATTTTGGCGATTGGTGCGGGTGAACAGCGTGCCGTGGTGAAAGACGGGCAGGTAAAGGTCGCAACTATCATGACCGTCACCATGTCCACCGACCACCGCTGCATTGACGGCGCGGTCGGCGCAGAATACCTGCAGGTCTTCAAAAAGCTCATCGAAAGCCCGATGAGCCTGATCCTTTAATCCGCGATGCGGGAGATTTAAGTTATGAGCGAACAGCAATTCGACGTCCTCGTTATCGGCGGCGGCCCCGGCGGCTATGTGGCGGCCATCCGCGCATCACAGCTCGGCATGAAAACCGCGCTAGTGGAACGTGAGAACCTCGGCGGCATATGCCTCAACTGGGGTTGCATCCCCACCAAGGCGCTGCTGCGTTGTTCCGAAATCAACCATTTGCTGCACAACCTTGATGCTTATGGTTTCAAGGCAGATAACATTTCCTTCGACTTCAAGAAAATCGTCGACCGGTCGCGGAAAGTTGCAGCGCAACTTTCCGGCTGCATCAAGCACCTGATGAATAAAAACAACGTCACTGTTTTTGACGGCCATGGCAAGCTGCTGGGCAAAGGCAAAGTCGCGGTGACGAAGGATGATAAACCCGTCGCCGAAATTAAGGCACAGCACATTATCATCGCGACAGGCGCAAGGGCGCGGGTGCTGCCGGGTCTCGAGCCCGACCAGAAACTTGTCTGGACGTACCGCGAGGCAATGACGCCGACGGAAATGCCGAAATCGCTACTCGTCGTCGGCTCCGGCGCGATCGGCATTGAATTCGCCAGCTTCTACCTGAACATGGGCGCGAAAGTGACCGTGGTCGAAGTCATGGACCGCGTGCTGCCGGTGGAGGATGTGGATATTTCCACCTTCGCTCGAAAATCGTTCGAGAAGCAGGGCATGAAGATCATCACCTCCGCCAAGGTTGTAAAGCTAAACAAAGGCACCAATGACGTTGAAGTTGAAGTCGAGGTTGCGGGCAAGATCGAAAAAATCAAAGTCGACCGTGTGATTTCCGCCGTCGGCATCACCGCGAATTCCGAGGACCTCGGCCTTGAAAACACCAAGGTAAAGGTTGACCGCAACCATATCGTCGTCAACCAATGGCTGCAGACGGATGAGCCCGGCGTTTACGCCATTGGCGACGTTGTCTCTGGCCCCTGGCTGGCGCATAAGGCGAGCCATGAAGGCGTTATCTGCGTTGAAAAAATCAAGAACCTGCCGGATGTTCACCCGATGAAGGTCGAGAATATTCCGGGCTGCACCTACTGCATGCCGCAGGTTGCCTCCGTCGGCCTGACCGAGGCGAAGGCGAAAGAAAAAGGCTATAACGTGAAGGTCGGCAAATTCCCCTTCATCGGCAACGGCAAGGCCATCGCCATGGGTGAAGTCGAAGGTTTTGTTAAAACCGTATTCGATGCCAAAACCGGTGAGCTGCTTGGAGCCCACATGATTGGCGCGGAAGTGACCGAGATGATTCAAGGCTACGGCATCGCCAAAACGCTGGAGACCACCGAAATCGACCTCATGCACACCATATTCCCGCATCCGACGCTATCGGAAATGATGCATGAATCCGTGCTTGATGCTTACGGCAAGGTCATCCATATGTAATGCCGCAATCCGGCATTTACGCGACTTTTAAATTCTTTTCAAAAAAGCGCAACCCGCTGTCGTCGTAGGCAGCGGCATAGCCGCAGCGGATATAAAAGTCCGATGCACCTGCCGGTGCCAATAGAGTATCCAGCCGCAGGCTTGTCAGGCGGCGGCTTTGTGCCAGCGCCTCGGCCGCCAGCATGGCGCTACGCCCCGCATTTTGCCGCTGAAATGCAGGCGCAATGGAAAGTGACCGCAAATAAAAGGCGGCCGCATTTGGCTGTGAAAACCGTTGCAGGTTATAAAATCCGACAGGAATAGTTGTGAGCGAGCAAGTGCCGATGACGATGCCGTTTTGCCAGATCGCATACAGCGTTTTATCAAGAAGTCCGCGCTCCAATGTGCTGAACCAAGACACATTTGACCATTCGCCCTTGCCGAAATCGGCACTGAGCTTTTGCGCCGCGCTTCGGCGGATGCGATGGATGGCTGCATAGTCGCGAAGACGGGCAGGGCGCAGCTGGATAATGGGGGAGGTTTTTTCCATGCGAAATCATAGGGCTGTCGGGCGACGCTGTCAAATAGTCATAATATTTCAAGAAGCTGCGATATTTAATACTCAAAACCCCCGAAATCCGGTAAATATGGGCTGGTTTTGAAGCATAGGGCGGCTTAAGTATTCATCATGGACAACGACATCATCGATACACCGGCGGAAAACGCCCCCGAAAAGAAAAAAGCGGAATTCCGCCACCCGGAAAAACGCAACCGCCCCGATACGCCCGTGCTGCGCAAGCCGGAATGGATCCGCGTCAAGGCGCCCGTATCGCCCGAATACCATGAAACCGGCAAGCTGATGCGCAACCTCAACCTGAAGACGGTTTGCGAGGAGGCGGCCTGCCCGAACATCGGCGAATGCTGGAAACAGAAACACGCGACCTTCATGATTTTGGGCGCGACCTGCACGCGCGCCTGCAGCTTTTGCAACGTCGCCACCGGCATCCCCGATGCGCTTGACCCGTTTGAAGCGGCGCGCGTTGCGATTGGCGTGCAAAAGCTTGGCCTGAAGCACGTGGTCATCACCTCCGT
>JBBQWK010000047.1:0-8576 GCA_038210695.1 Alphaproteobacteria bacterium | reverse complement strand
AAACAGCCTCCCGCCCTTTCGGACAGGAGGCTGCTTTAAAAGTCAGACCAGATCAGGGCTTCGGTGCCGGCGCTTTTGCGGACGGTTTTTGGGACGCGCCGAGTTCCGCCACGCGGTCAGGCGCGACGTCGGCGACGATTTTGCCGATCTCGGCCTTCATCAGCTTGACGTCGGCGATGACAGGGATGGTCACATGCTCGTGACGGTTATCGGGGTCCTTGCGGTCATAGCGGATGATGCGCATAGCGAAGCGGTCTGCATCAATGTAATCGTCCATGATCAGCGACAAACTGTCGGAGACATCCAGCATCGGACCCGGTTTTCCCCTGTAGTCAATGGTGACGGTCAGGCGCGGCGCTTCGACGGGGATAAGCACGAAACGGGTTTCAATGCTGAAGCTGCGGCCCTTGCGCTCCGGCAGGTCGACCAGCTGTTTGAGGATGGGCACAAGATGTTCCGAGAAAAAAGCTTCCTGTTTCAGCACATAGGCTTGAGCCGCCTTTTCCTTGCGCTTTTCCTCCGCAGCAATGTCTTCTTCGCGGTTGCCATTGCGGGCGACTTGGGTTTGCGCGGCTTCAAGGAATGAATTTGCGGTCTTGCCGGGAAGCGGAGAGTTTCTTTTAGCTACCATGATTTTTCTCTGTTGTTGTTAAAAGGGTTTATCGGTTGTCAGTAATGCGGCGGCTTGTCGCGGGCGGCCTGGTCTGCGGGTGACAGGCGGTCGGTTTCGGTGACGTTGGCAATCTCGCCCTGCAGTTTCTTGATATGTTTTTTCAGCAGGTCAATTTCATCCCATTGCTTCGTGACCATCTTGCTGAGGTCGCTGATCTGCTGTTCCTGATGCATCAGGGTTTCTTCGATCTGGGTGATTTTCTCGTCGGACATCGGTCGGTTTATCTCGCTGTAAAATCCGCGCAAGGCAAATCCTGCGCGGGCTTTGGGTTGATGAAAGGGGAATATGTCGTCGGCTCCATGCCGGTTGTTACCAGTGCGGAAAAAGGAGAACGCGGTCTCCTTGCACACGGCAGATTATGTATAAAACAGAATCGGGCACATGGCAAATGGTTGCGGCATGATTTTTGTCGCCGCCGCTATATCACTGGAAAAATTGAAAAGAAAATGGTCGGACTGAAAGGATTTGAACCTTCGACCCCTTGCACCCCATGCAAGTGCGCTACCAGGCTGCGCTACAGTCCGACGATGTCCAGCCTTGGGTATAGTCTTGGTCGGTTGGACTGCGGGAATATAGCAAAGGAGCCCCGCGGTTGCAAAGACAATCGACGGGTAGCTAAGTCGCTGATGCCACTTGTAAATATGCGATGCCCTTGCCATTCCGGCGTGACGGGGCCAGATTAAACGTTATGAACAGAAGCCTTCAATGACACCTACGATGGGAAAACAGGTATTGCGCGGCGTTGCGGGGCTGCTGCTGATTGCGGTGGCGGCGATGGTTTTCCGCGCCCATTACGCCCTGTCCTTCGGCCTTGTGCTGCTGGCCGCCGTGCCCTTGAAAGGCTGCCCCACCTGCTGGCTGGTCAACACCTGCGAGATTGCGCGGCACGACAAGAAACGCGCGGCGGATAGCGCAGCGGAAGTTAAAGCCGCAGCGCCTTCAGGTGATGCGTAACGCAAGACTCCAGCGCCTTCAGCTCGTACCCGCCTTCCAGCGCAGATACCACGCGGCCGTGACCAAGGTCGTTTGCTGCTTTCACAATCATTTCCGTCAGCGTGAAGTAGTCTTTTGATTCCAGCTTCAGGTTGGTGAGCGGGTCGGACTTGTGCATGTCAAATCCGGCGGAGAGGATGATGAGGTCGGGCTTGAAATCCAGCAGCGCGGGGATGACGTTTGCGCGGTACAGCGCCTCCACCGTTTTGAAATCGCTCTTCTCGGGGATGGGCAGGTTGAGGATATTGGCAGCGGGCTTGCCGTCGCGCGCGGGGTTGCTGTATTTGCAATGCGCCTGATAGCTGGAGATGAACAGAATATTTTCATTGCCGAGCTTGGCCACAATATCTTCCGTGCCGTTGCCGTGGTGGCGGTCGAAATCAATGATGGCGACTTTTTTCGCGCCGAGATCCAGCGCATGCTGCGCGCCGATGGCGACGTTGTTAAAGAGGCAGAACCCCTCCCCCGTTGCCGGCCCCGCGTGGTGACCCGGCGGGCGGATGGCGCAGAAGGCGCGGTTGCATTTATCCGTCAGCGTATCTTCCACTGCCTGACAAACGGCGCCCGCAGCAAAAGTCGCGGCCTTGTAGGAGCCTTTGGAAACGCGCGTGTACCACTGCACATATTTGCTTTTGATATTCGCAGCAGTCGCGGCCAGCACGCCTTTTTGGCTGATGGCCTTCACATGCTCCACATAATCCGCATCATGCACGCGCTTCAGCAGCGTTTCATCAACCGCGGGCGGCGTGATAACCGGCAGGCCCAGCTTGTTGAACAGCGGTGCCAGCTTCTTCAACCGCGCCGGACGCTCCGCAAACCCCGGGAAACCTTTATGCTCCAGCGACGACGGATGAAAATAGACATTGAGGCGTGAAGCCATGATGACCTTGCAGAATGATTGATGTGGAAAATGGCGTCAGCCTTTTAAACGGGGAATGGCTGCGGATAAGGGGTTTATAGGCGCGTTTTGAAAATATGTCAAATCGGCGCATTTTTCAACAAACCTACGCCTGACAACTAACAAATTCACGCATTTAAGTACGGTGAAATTGAGGAAGAATAGGACCTAAATACGTAATATAATGCCTTGAGATTGTATTATCCGGCGTTCAGAAATTTCTCAGCAGGACATAGATGCATGAAAAAACGTCATCTTTTTAAATATTATTTTCTTGTTCTCTTCGGATGCATAGCTGCTTTTACTCTTCCTATGTCCACAATCTGCGCATGCGAAACAAATCGATCGTACCTGTATATGTCTTTCGGCGTCCAATCAACGGACGCGGAAATGGCACATGCGGCGAGCACGCAAATGGAAGGTTTCGATATAAAAAAAGGCGTGCCGGAATGGGAGGCAGAATTGAAAAAACAAATGGTCACGTCACCTGAAAACTTTGATAATACGCCTGTCGCGCATCCTGTGAATCTTAACTCTTGGATTGGCTGGTTTTCACACAGTGGAGAGCGTTTTTCCTGGAGCCCCATCGATTGCACTCCAACTATTCCTTGGCGAGACGATCAGGCAGTTACCTGCAAATTCTATCAAGAGGAAAGTTTTTTCAAGAAAACAGGCTGGGAGCTGAACTTCCGCATTACCCAAAAAGGCATTATTTCTGATGTAAAACTCCGAGCTCTATCAAACCTATTAGGCAGAGAAACTCTCGAGACTGTGCAATAGTCTTTCAACAAACATCGCCAGAATACTATTCCATTGGAAATACTTTCGATGAAGATTCCTGAAAGCTCACGCGGATTTGTAAAATCATTTGTGGAGCGTTTTCCCAGCCTTTCTCTCATGCTCGACAAGCAGCTTGAAGAACAAGAGGGTGCGTTGCTTCCACATGTATTTTTTGGCGATGTGACGCGGCATGTCATAGCTTTAATTCGTGACGCCACCCCCGCCGCGCAATCCGAGGCGCAGCAGATTATCGATTTTCTAGAAATATATTACGGCCATGCTGATGGTGATGTACAAAACATCATTGAGGTATCTTTCATTGAAAACTTATATCAGGAAGGTGATGCAACCCAGCTGGCCTTTGAGATGCTGGGCCCGAGACTTACAAAATCATGGCTCCGGATGGAAGCTCATAAGCAGTAAGTGTGTTAAATATTAGGGACACTAAAATGTCGGATAGAGAAGATAAAAGTGTCGTTACGATAAAAGAGCACGGGATAATTTTACGTTGCAACAACCAGGAATTAGCAGATCAGTTTGATGATTTTTTAGTAACAAGCCTGGATGAAGAAATTTCTATTAAATTTGAAGACAAAAGCACTTTGTTTTTCTTTGGTAAGAAACACTCCGCCGCAGATGTAGAAAATCTCTATGCGAAATTCATTAAAGAATTATCGCTAGGCAAACATCCTTAAAACGAAAACAGCCCCAACCAAAATGGCAGGGCTGCTTTTATATCTTCAAACCGTTTCCGGCTTAGCCGATCAGGCGGCGCATGGATTTGAGTTCGTCCAGCATCGACTGCAGCTCGTCCTTGTTCTTGCGGACGGCTTTGGTGACGGGGGCGTCGGCGGCGTCATCGCCCTGCACTTTGGCGTTGAGGTTGCCGCGGCTGGCGCTGAGGAGTTTCTGCACGCCTTTAATGGTGTAGCCTTCCTGATACAGGAGGTGGTGGATGTTTTTCAGCAATTCCACATCTTCCGGGCGATAGTAGCGGCGGCCGCCGCCACGCTTCAGCGGCTTGATCTGGGTGAATTTGGTTTCCCAGAAGCGAAGCACGTGCTGTTCGACCTTCAGGTCGTCGGCGACTTCGGAAATGGTGCGGAAGGCGCCCGCCGACTTCTGCGGCGAGACCTTGGATTTCATGGGGCGGCGGTTGGGCAGGCTTTGAGCGCCACCGGCATTGTCAGGGGTGCCGGTTTGCGGTTGCACTCCGGGCTTCAACGGCGATTGGTTGTTTGGGGTCATCTAGATTTATGTCCTAAATACTGTTGCTTCGATAACAGAATTATTCGGCGGTTTCTTTGTTGATCCGTTCTTTAAGAACGTTGCTGGCGCGGAAGGTCAGAACACGGCGCGGCAGGATTGGCACTTCTTCACCCGTCTTGGGGTTGCGGCCGATGCGCTGGCGTTTGCTGCGAACCTGGAAAGTACCGAAGGAAGAGATTTTCACCATCTCCCCGCGCTCGAGGGCTTTGCAGACTTCTTCGAGAACAGTTTCGACAAGGTCGGCTGACTCGTTACGGGACAGGCCAACCTGTTCGTAGACGGCCTGGCTAAGATCTGCGCGGGTAATCGTTTGGCTATTGCTCATTAGATTGACACCTCAATTTGTCCGTTCTGTCTTTAACGGTACTGATTCACATTTCATTAGTCAATACAAAGAGTTGAGTCGGATAGTTATAGTAAAAGCAATTTCGCGGGACTCGGGGTTTTATTGGGTTTGGGCAGAGTCGCGCTTGTGGATAAAATTCCTCACCAACGGGCCAATGCAGCGCCCCAGGTGAGGCCGCCGCCCATCGCTTCCATGAGAATCAAATCCCCGCGCTGGATTCGGCCGTCTTCAACAGCCGTTGTGAGGGCCAAAGGGATGCTGGCGGCGGATGTATTGCCGTGCAGCCCCACTGTGACCACCACGTTATCGGGCGAGAGGTTCAGTTTTTCGGCGGTGGCGTCAATAATGCGCTTGTTGGCCTGATGCGGCACCAGCCAGCGCACTTCCGACGCATCGACATCATTCGCATGCATCGCTTCGACAATCGCCTCGCTCATGCGCGTCACGGCGTGGCGGAAAACTTCCTTGCCGTTCATCTTCACATGGCCGACGGTCTGGGTGGAGGACGGGCCGCCATCCACATACAGCAGCTTGCGGTGCGCGCCTTCGGAATGCAGGTGGGTGGACAAGATGCCGCGGTCGGCCTTGGTGCCTTTGCCGCTGTCATCTGCTTCGAGAATAACCGCCCCTGCCCCGTCGCCGAACAGCACACAAGTTGTGCGGTCGTTCCAGTCGAGGAGCGAGGTAAAATGTTCTGCGCCAATCACCAGCGCGCGCTTCACCTGACCCGCCTTGATGAAATTGTCGGCGGTGGCGAGCGCATAGATAAAGCCCGAACAAACAGCCTGAACATCAAAGGCGAACCCCTTGGCACCCATGCCGATATTGTCCTGCACCGTCACGGCGGTTGCGGGGAAGGTATTATCCGGCGATGTCGTCGCCAGCACGATCATGTCGATATCACTGCCCTGCAAATTCGCGGCCTTCAGCGCCTTGAGCGCGGCGGCGGTGGCGAGGTCAGAGGTTTTTTCGCCGGGCGCTGCGACATGGCGCTGCTTGATGCCCGTGCGCTGCTCGATCCATTCGGCGGAGGTATCCACCGTTTTCGCCAGCTCCTCGTTGGTGAGGATGCGGGCCGGCAGGTAGGAGCCGCAGGAAATCATCACGGAACGGCGCATCAGGCTGCCCCCTCTTCATGTACTGCATCAAAGCCCAATTTATGAAGTTCCGCTTCAACTTTGGTCGTGAAGTTATTGAGCGCAAGGCCCGCGCCGACGGTGATGGCATTCGAAAAGCCGATGCCATCCGTGCTGCCGTGGCTTTTAATGCAAAGACCTTTCAGTCCCAGCAGGCTGGCGCCGTTGTAATAACGCGGGTCCATGCGCTTCGAAAAAGTTTTCAAGGCTTTGTAGCCAATCGCGAGGCCCGGCAGCATCAGCACCGCGCCAACCTTCACCAGCCATGACGATTTGAAGGCTTCCTTCATCATGTGCTTGATGAGTTTGGCCGTGCCTTCGATTGTTTTTAAAGTGATGTTGCCGGTGAAACCGTCCGTCACGATCACATCGAACGCGCCGGTCATGATTTCATCGCCTTCCGCAAAGCCCACATATTTGCCGGGCAATACGGCTTTGGAGAATACCTCCGCTGCGGCCTGAACAAGCTCGTCACCCTTCATGGCTTCGGAGCCGATGTTGAGCAGCGCGATGCGCGGTTCGGCGATCTTGAATATCTCGCGCGAGAAAACGCCGCCAAGCACCGCGAATTCAAGCAGGTTTTGCGATGAGCACTCGGCATTCGCGCCAAGGTCCAGCAGCACCGTGCCATGCCCCGGTACTTTCGTCGGCATGTAGGTGGCGATTGCAGGGCGGTGGATGCCGGGCAGCACTTTCAGGGAAAATTTGGCCATGGCCATCAGCGCGCCGGTGTTGCCGGCGGAAATGACGCATTGCGCCTCGCCGCGCGCCACCGCATCAATCGCAAGGCGCATCGATGAGTTGCGGCCGTGGCGTAAGGCATGCACAGGCTTGTCGTGGCTGGTGACGCGGTCCGGCGTATGGCGCAGTTCCATGACGCGCTCAAGGCCCGGGTACTTGGCAATCAGGGGGCGGATCTCCGCCTCGTTGCCGTAGATGATGAATTTTGCGTCGGGGTATACATCGCGCGCAAGATGCGCGCCCTCGACCACGATATGGGGAGCTTTATCACCGCCCATGCCGTCAAGTGATATGACGAGTTGGTTTGTCAAAATGTCCCCGCTCCCGCTGTTGCAGGAATGAACATGCTTAAGCGATCAATCCTTGCGGATTAAACGTCAATGACCTGCACGCCTTTGTACATGCCGGTCTTGCGGCAGACATGGTGCGGACGGACGTTTTCGCCGGTGTGTTTGTCTTCAACAACCGTCGGGGATTTCAGCGCGTGGTGCGCGCGGCGCATATCGCGCTTGGACTTCGAGGTTTTCTTCTTCGGAACAGCCATGACTTTAAACTCTTTTTCTTCTGCGGTCGGCCCTGTTGCCTCGACCATAAGGGCTTATTACATAAACAAAACTTCCTGACGAGGCAAGGAAAATTCGCCTGAAAATACCGCTTTTTCACAATTATTCAAGTAAAAAACGCGGCTGCCGGACGGGCGAAACCCGGCGGATAGCATTGAATTATCTCGATTTTGTCTTCTTTTTGGCCTTTGCCTTCTTGGCGGGTTTTTTGACCATTTTAGCCTTTTTGGCAGCGGCTTTCTTTGCCGTTTTTTTCACGGGTTTTTTCACGAGCTTTTTGGCGGTTTTCTTCACTGCCTTTTTGACCAGCTTCTTCGGCGCGGATTTGGCTTTTTTAATAACCTTTTTAGCGGCTTTCTTCGGCGCGGTTTTCTTCACAGCCGCTTTCTTGGCCGCGGCCTTTTTAACAGGCTTTTTGGCGGCCGGTTTTTTGACCTCAGGCTTTTTCGCGGCGGACTTTTTCGCTGACGCCTTCTTCACGGCCGGCTTCTTCTCCGGCTGGGCGGTCTTGGCGGTCGCTGCCTGTACGGCGGCGGTCTGCTCCGGCGTCATGGGCGGGTACCATTTCAGGCGCGCCATGCGGGCTTCCGTCGGCTGCTGGATTTTGGCATGCGGCGACTGCGGCGGCACATGCGGTGCAGCGGCTTTGGGCACTTCTTTTTTGGGCTTCTCCGCCACCGGGCCATCGCCGTCGATGACTTTCAGCGCGACAAAGGGGTTATTGCGCACTTCTGCGCCGATTTCGGCCAGCTGCGCTGCAAGGCTTACGCCCGGCGCGCGCGGATAGGGATCAAGGTTGAGCGACAGGTACTGCGCCGCCACTTCACCAAGGTCGATATGGCCGTGAACAATCATTTCAGGTGCCGATTCCGGATCATCCAGCAGCAGGTCGACATCTTCGCCGAGGTCGTGCTGGGTTTCGCCGAAATAGGTGTCAAACTCGCCGGTCACATGGGCATGCACATCACGTAAGGAAACAACGCAAGCCTGCACCACTTCCGCTTCGAGGTTGCCGGTGACGCGAATGGTGCCGCTGCCCGCCACGCGGCGGATGCGGAAGGAGGCTTTGAAGTCCGACAGGCTGCGCAGGTCAAAGCGCTCCGAAAGCGCGGCGCATTCCTTGTCGTTGGCGGTAATGGTTTCGGTACGCTCCGTATCGGGCGTAATGCCTTCGATC